>NZ_JBSWYJ010000066.1:0-20956 GCF_056161045.1 Flammeovirga sp. AWQ4_249 | reverse complement strand
CCAGCAGCTCAAGGTGGCGTAACAAACGCAGAAATCGAAGCATCACTTTTAGAAGTAATCGCTGAGAAGACAGGTTACCCAGCAGAGATGTTAGAAATGGGAATGGACATGGAAGCTGATTTAGGTATCGACTCTATCAAGCGTGTAGAGATCTTCGGTGCAATGACAGAAGCAAATCCATCAGTTCAAGGAGTAGATCCACAAGAATTAGCAGAGTTAAGAACATTAGCTCAAATTGCTGAATACATTTCAGGAAAAGCAGGTGCAACTTCAGCACCGGCAGCAGCTCCTGCACCAGCGGCGGCTCCAGTAGCAGCAGCACCGGTTCAAGAAACTGCAGCACCAGCAGCTCAAGGTGGCGTAACAAACGCAGAAATCGAAGCATCACTTTTAGAAGTAATCGCTGAGAAGACAGGTTACCCAGCAGAGATGTTAGAAATGGGAATGGACATGGAAGCTGATTTAGGTATCGACTCTATCAAGCGTGTAGAGATCTTCGGTGCAATGACAGAGGCTAACCCATCAGTTCAAGGAGTAGATCCACAAGAATTAGCAGAGTTAAGAACATTAGCTCAAATTGCTGAATACATTTCAGGAAAAGCAGGTGCAACTTCAGCACCGGCAGCAGCGGCGGCTCCCGTAGCAGCACCAGCTCAAGGTGGCGTAACAAATGCAGAAATCGAAGCATCACTTTTAGAAGTAATTGCAGAGAAGACAGGTTACCCAGCAGAGATGTTAGAAATGGGAATGGACATGGAAGCTGATTTAGGTATTGACTCTATCAAGCGTGTAGAGATCTTCGGTGCAATGACAGAAGCAAATCCATCAGTTCAAGGAGTAGATCCTCAAGAATTAGCCGAGTTGAGAACGTTAGCTCAGATTGCTGAGTACATCTCTTCAAAGGCAGGAGCGTCCACCCCCAGTGTAGAGGCGAATACTAATTCGTCAATCGCGGAAAAAAAAAAGTCTACTAACGAAGTAGCTGAAACAACAGTAGCAGATGATCATACTTCATTCCTTTCAGGAAACTATGATCGTGTAGCACGTTACTCAGTTGCCTTGAAATATATTCCCGAGCCAGATCAATTGGTAATCGAGAAAAATGCAGATGCATGGACAGTCATTACAAATGATGGCTCGGGATTAACAGTTTCTTTAGCACAAGAATTATTGGCTGAAGGAAGAAAAGTAGCTGTATTGACAATGCCAGCTTCATTGGTTCGTCAATCGGCAGTGACTTTACCAAACGAGGTAAAGGAGATTGCTCTAGCTGAAATTTCTGATGATGCGATCAAAGCAGCATTAGCTCAAATCGGTGGAGTGGATCAATTTATTAATGTACACCCTCACTTTAGATTCCCGTTAGGTCAATGGGGAATGCACTTCGACAAAGAAAAAGAATTGTTGAAAGGTGCTTACTTATTGGCAAAACATCTTAAGCCTTCTTTAAATGAATATGCTTCTAAATCAACTAGAGCTTCATTCATGACAGTAACACGTTTAGAAGGTGCTTTCGGTACTAAAAACCCAGGTAATGTTTCAGTAATCGGTGGTGGATACTTCGGATTAACGAAATCATTAAACTTAGAATGGACCAACGTATTCTGTAGAGGTGTAGATGTTTCTCCACAGTTGAAAGCGGAAGTGGCAGCAAAGAAAATTGTTGCTGAATTAAATGACGCTGATGTTTCTACTACAGAAACTTCATACAACGAAGAAGGAAAACGTTTCACTTTAGCAGCAGTTGAAGAAGCACATACAGCAGGTACAGTTCGTACTTCTAGTATTACTTCTAAAAACGTATTTTTAGTAACAGGTGGTGCCAAAGGTGTAACGGCTGACTGTGTAAGAGCAATGGCGAAAACGTACAAGTCTAAGTTTATCTTAGTAGGTCGTTCAGCATTGACTACAGAGGAGCCAACATGGGCACAAGGTGTAGCTGAAGAGCCAGTCTTAAAAAGAAACGCAATGATGTTCTTGAAGGAAAGCGGTGAAAAGCCACTTCCTAAAACAGTGAACAGAATGGTAGGTGCGGTACTTTCTCAAAGAGAAATCCAAGAGAACTTAGCGTATATCCAAAGCGTAGGCGCGGAAGCTCACTATACTGCAGCAGATGTAACGGATGCTGAAAAATTAAAAGCAGCTGTAGCACCAATCGTTGCAAAAACAGGTGCAATTACAGGAATCATCCACGGTGCAGGTCGTTTAGCAGACAAACTGATAGAAAACAAAACAGCAACAGACTTCGATAACGTTTATGATGTGAAGATCTCAGGTTTATTAGCCGCTACTGCAGCTGCCAATATCCACGATATCCAACACGTTGTATTGTTCTCTTCTGTAGCCGGATTCTACGGTAACGTTGGTCAAACAGACTATGCAATTGCCAATGAGGTATTGAACAGAGTAGCACACTTATTTAAGAAAAACCATCCAGACGTACATGTTGCTTCAATCAACTGGGGAGCATGGGACGCAGGTATGGTAAGCGGAGAATTAAAGAAATTATTCGAAGCGCACGGTGTTTCTCTAGTTCCTTCTGATGAAGGTCCAGTAGCCATGGTGGATCAATTAAGTGATGCATTCAAAGATATGCCTCAAGTGATTTTGGGTGGTACTTTACCACTTGCGAAAGCGGATATTACAGGTGATTTGAAAAGCTATACGGTGAAAAGACATATGACTGAAGAAAAGAATCCTTTCCTTCAACACCATATGATCCAAGGTAATGCAGTATTACCAATCGTAAACGCTTCTACTTGGATGGTACAAACAGCGACGGATTTATATCCTGGTTTCAATGTACTAAGAGTAGATAACGCAAAGCTTTTCAAAGGAATCGTATTTGATGGTACTCAAGCGGAAGACTACACGATTAAAGTTACAGAAACGTCAAAATCAGAAAATACTGTAACGTTGACAGTGAACGTTTCTAGCGATAATGGAGGTAAACTTCCGCTGAACCATTACCAAACGCAAATCACTTTAACTTCTGAAGCAGTTGAAGCACCCGTGATGCCATTACCTAATGGATCTATCACACCAGCGGTAGCAGATGCCACTTCAGTATATACAGATGGAACACTTTTCCACGGAGCTGATTTCAACGGTATCAAGTCAATCCTTGAAATGGACGAAAACAACATGTTATTCTTATGTGAACACGATGGTGTAACAGAGGAAAGACAAGGTCAAGTTCCAGTGAAAAAAGTGAATCCTTACTTAATGGATATCATGTATCAAGGAGCAGTCGTTTGGGTACGTCGCTTCCACGGTGCAGCAAGCTTACCATTAAGCACTGATTACGTTGAGATCTTCGATGCTCTTCCATTCGGAAAGCCATTCTATGTGAAGATCGAGGTGAAAAAAGCAGATGACTTCTCAATGGTTTCAGATATCACAGCCTATGATGCTGAAACTGGAAAAGTTTATATGAAAAGTTACGGAGCGGCAATGACAATCAGCCGTGAATTAACTTGGTCGTAGTGGAATGAAGAGTTAAGAATTAAAAATGAAGAACGAAATTTCTTCAACTTAACTTGAATTCCGTCGGCACACACACATCAATAATGGTTCAGGTCTTTCGTTAGACCTGGGCCATCTAAGTGATAAAGTAAAAGACTTTGTCATTAGTCTAAGTGAAAATCTTAGACATCAAAATTGAAAGAATAGTTTGATCTGTTTTAACCTTGAAAGGTTAAGCGATAAGGATGGATGGAATTACATCTTATATCGCAAGTGTTAAGCCGATAGGCGTCACTTGTGATGACACATTGGCGAAGTCTCCTGACTTCGAAATGAGAAGATGTAGTGATTATGTTTGAAGTCGGGAGACTTCACCAATCATTAGTTCCAAGTGACGCTAGCGCTTAACACTTGAAACAGAGAGATTGAGCTACTATTTCAATTTTACTTCTCTTATAACAAAGAGATAAAATAAGATATAGAATGAGTAAAAAAGACAAAATAGCGGTCATTGGTATGGGAGGACTCTTTCCAGGGTCATCTACACTAGATACTTTCTGGAGTAACCTTCTTGATAACAAGGACCTCGTAACTTTATCTGATGAAGTGACTTTCGGACAAGATCCCGAGCGTCTGTATCATACAGAAAAAGGTAAATTGGATAAATGCTATGCGATTCGTGGTGGTTATGTTCGAGACTTCGATTTTGATCCATCAGGCTATAATATCCAAAAAGACTTACTAGCAAAACAAGACGATCAATTCAAATGGTCGTTGTATGTAGCTCAACAAGCTTTAAAAGATAGTGGTTATTGGCAAAACACACAGGACAAAAACTGTGGTGTTATTGTGGGTAACTTATCTTTCCCAACACGTCGTTCTCGTCAAATCTTTGCACCAATCTATGCTGATTTAGCTGGACAGGTATTTACAGAATTGACAGGTGAAGAAGTGAAAGTTCCTTTCGCTAACACTTCATACGATGCAAATATTCATGAGACATTACTGACGAATTCTCCTTCAGCATTGATTGCACAAGCTGTAGGTTTGAGTTCGACCAACTATTCATTAGACGCTGCTTGTGCCTCTAGTTTATATGCTATAAAATTAGCCATTGATGAATTACAATTGGGTAAAGCTGACATGATGTTGGCAGGGGCCGTAAGTGGTGCCGATCCGTTGTTTATTCACATGGGATTCTCTTACTTCCATGCGTATGCTCGCATGAATGAAAAGTCAGCTCCTTTGGATAATACTTCCGGAGGATTGACTTCATCTGAAGGTGCTGGTATGGTAGTGTTAAAACGCCTTAGCGATGCACAAAGAGATGGCGATAAAATCTTAGCCGTAATTGATGGTGTAGGTTTATCAAATGATGGTAAAGGTAAATTCCTTTTAAGTCCAAACCCTAAAGGACAAAAACTTTCTTTCGAGAGAGCTTACAAAGGAACGGATTTAACGCCATCAGAAATTGATTACTTAGAATGTCACGCAACAGGTACGCCTCTTGGTGATACAACGGAGATCAATTCAATCAGTGATTTCTTTGCTCAAGATGATGTAAGACCTCCATTCTTAGGGTCTGTAAAATCTAATATGGGACACTTACTAACAGCTGCCGGTATGACGGGTATGTTGAAAGTGATCCTTGCCATGCAAAAGAAATTTATTCCTGCAACTATCAAAATTGATGGTGCAGTACATTCCAATGATCAGAAGGTAGGAAGAGACCAAATGATGTTGGAAAATAAAGAGTGGCCATTAAAAGGAGAGCAACCTCACGCAGGTATCAATGCTTTCGGTTTTGGTGGTACAAATGCTCATATGATCTTATCGGCTTACGATGAGAAAGTGGAGGCAGAACAAGAAAAGATTACATCACCCAAACAACCTCTTTCAATTGTTGGTATGGACCTTCACTTCGGTGGATGTTCCAACTTGGAAGATTTTTATTTATCTCTTTATCAAGGTCAACAATTCTTCAAGGACTTGCCAGCTAACCGTTGGAAAGGAATGGAAGAATTGGAGACATTGAAAAAAGGACTTGGGTTAGAAGATATTAAGCGCTTAAAAGGAGCGTGGTTGGAAGAATTTGATTTGGATATTCTTCGTTTCAAAATCCAACCAAAAGAAGCCGAACGTTTAACGTTACAGCAGACTTTAATGCTTACTGTTGCAGACAGAGCGTTACATGATGCAGGCTTAAAAGATTTAGAAGGAAAAGGAGCCAACATTGCTGTTCTTACGGCAATGGAATCTGAATTAGAAATCCATCACCGTATGGGACGTTGGGATCTAATTTGGCAAGTGGAAAAAGCATTAGAAATGGCAGGTCTTGATATGGACGTGCAAAAGAAAGATTCTCTTTCTGATGTTTTAAAGAACACTGTATTCCAAGCCTTCGAAGATCATTCACCATCGGAACATACTGGATTTATTGGTAACATTATCTCGAGTAGAGTTTCAGCACTTTGGGATTTCACTGGTCCTTCATTCACCATCTCTTCTAACGAAAATGCTGTTTACAAAGCATTGGATGTAGCAAGAAATATGTTGGCTTTAGGTGAAGTAGATGCCGTAGTAGTAGGTGCTATTGACCTTGCCGGAAGTATGGAAGGCGTATTAAGCCGTCACGTTTTAAATCCTGTCAACACAGGTGATATTTCATTTGGATGGAATACAGAAACGAACGGTTGGAATATTGGTGAAGGTGCTGGTGCAATTGTGATCAAGAGAGCAGAAGACGCAAAGAATGATCGTGTGTATGCACAAATTGATGATATCGCTATTGTACAGTCAGACCTTTCTTCTTTAAATGGAGAAATCAATAGTCAAACTGTAGCACAAGGAGCTGAAGAGTTGTTACAAAGTAATGGTTTAGATGCTTCTGATATTGGTTTACTTGAAGTTTCTGCTTCGGGTATTGCTTCTGAAGATAAAGCAGAAATTGAAGGTTTAACTTCAATATACCAATCAAAAGATGAGAAATTAACATGTGCCTTAGGTTCTGCGAAAGCGACTGTAGGACATACATTCTCAGCGTCAGGTATTGCTTCAATTATCCGTTCAGCATTATCACTTTACCATCGATTTATTCCTGCTTCTCCACAGTGGTCAGGTCCTAAATTCGAGGAGAAATTTAAAAACACACCTTTCTACGTTCCTCAGGTTTCATCACCTTGGGTAGTCGAAGAAGGAAAAGATACATTAAGAGCAGCGATTTCTGGTTTAGCAACAGATGGTTCTTCAGCACATGTATTAATGTCTGAAGGTTCTCATCCAAAGTTAAACGAACGTAGCCCTTACATGGCTAAAGGAGGCGAGCGTTTATTCCCACTTTCTATTGAAAGGCCAGCGGCAATTAACGAGCAACTTTTAGGTATTTTGACAGATGTAGAAACATTAGGTTTCAATGAGACATCAGACAAACTTTGTGAAGCGTTTAACCCTGCAGCACCAATTAAGCCTATTTTCGTTGCGAAGAACGAAAAAGAATTAATGCGTGATATAGCCTTCTTCCAAGCACATATGAAAGATGCTTACAAAGGAAAGAAAGCGTTACAAATGCCAACGGGTAGTTACTACAATCCTAACCCTGTTAGTAAGGATTCAAAAGTAGCAATGGTTTACCCTGGTTCTGGTGCAGCTTACCAAGGTTTTGGAGCTTCATTATTACAGATGTTCCCAAGTTTGTACGACCACATTAAAGATTCTGTGAACTATCCGAATAGAGCGTTCTTTACAGAATATTTATACCCTAGAACGTTGAAGAAGCCTACGGCTGAAGAAGTGAAACAACAAGAGGAAAATCTTGGTACAAATGCACTTCCAGTAATGGCGATTGGTGTTGCCTTTGCGACAGCATATACAGTGCTTTTACAAGATATCCTGAAAGTAAAAGCAGATTCATTAGCAGGGTATAGCATGGGGGAAACTTCAAGCTTATGGTATGGTCAAGGACTTTGGGATGGTCATCAAGTGGATGAGAAATTCTTGGAGACAAACGTATTCTCTGAAATCGTTGGGGGCACAATGACTATTCTTGGTGAAGAATGGGGTATGGATGCTGCTACTGCAAAATCAAAATGGAGAAGTCGTTTGATTACCTTAAATGCTAAAACTTTAGGGTATGCTACTTTAGAAGATTGGTTCAGAAATGAAGTGGAAGGAAAGTACGAAAGAGTGTACTTGACATTCATCAACACGGATTCTGAAATCATCATGAGTGGCGACAATGACATCTTGGAAGAGATCATGCAAAAGTATGCCCTTTCATCGGTGACATTGACGATCAACAACTGTGTTCATCATCCATTTATCCGTAGAGTAACGGAAGAATTCATTGCAATGCACAATCTTCCATTACAGAAGGAAGTAACGCAAACAGTGTATTCAGGTGTGACGCATCAGCCATTAGTAATCAACGAAGAAGTGATTGCGAATAATGCCAAAGAAGTTTGCTGTCAAGAAGTGAACCTTCCGAAGCTGATTAGAAGCATGCATGCAGATGGACATGAATTGTTTATTGAAGTGGGTGCGAATGCAACACTTTCTAGATGGATCGGTGAGATCTTGAAAGGAGAGGAGTTTGCCACAATTGCTACAGACCGTAAAGGTTCTGATTCGTTGAAAAGCTTCATGGGAATGATTGCTCAATTGTTAGGACAAGGTGTAGAACTTGATCTTTCAGCAATCATTGCAAAGACGTCAGCGAAAGGCATACAGAGAAAGAAAATCTATAAAACTTTACATACGGGAGGAAATCGTTTTAAAGAATTCGCATTTACTGCGGAAAACAAAGCAGCCTTCCAAAATTCTACAAACAGAGTCAATACGGCTGAGCCTGTACTTGCAGGAGAGGAGTTTGACATGTTTGCATTATCTGAAAAAGAAGAACAAACAACAACCAAAGATATGGATAAGAATTCAACCTTAGATGTGATTGAAAATAAGGTGAAACAAAAGATTGCTGAGAATGGCTTAGCACTTTATGATTTCGATGCACCTGATTACAAAGCGAGCAAGAAAGATGCAATCTGGAACGAGCAAGATCTATTGACTTTCGCTACTGGTAAAATTTCAGATGTATTTGGTCCTGAGTACTCAATTATCGACACTTACCCTTGTCGTGTAATGTTACCAATGCCTCCATACTTATTAGTGAGCCGTGTAACAAAATTGAATGCCAAGACAAATGAGTACAAGCCATCAAGCTTAACTACGGAATACGATATTCCTTACAACTCTTGGTTTGCTACTGACGGACAAATTCCTTGGGCTGTTGCCGTAGAATCTGGTCAGTGTGACTTATTATTAATTTCATATTTAGGGATTGACTTCCAAAACAAAGGTGAGTACAAATACCGTCTATTAGACTGTACACTTACTTTCTTGGATGATCTTCCTTTCGAAGGACAAACGTTACGTTATGACATCAGCATCGATAGCTATGTACGTAATGGTAACAACCTTCTTTTCTTCTTCCGTTACGATTGCTACGTGGAGGACAGAATGGTATTGAAAATGCGTGGTGGATGTGCAGGTTTCTTCAATGAAGCGGACCTTGCAGAAGGACAAGGCGTAGTGTACAAGCCAGAGGAGTTAGAAGAAAGAAAGAACCGTAAGAAACAATTCTTCGAGCCATTATTACACTGTGATAAAACAACTTTCAACCAAGAGGAACTTTTAGCGTTAACGCAAGGTGACTTAGAAGGTGTGTTTGGTTCGGATTACAATACATTAGGTAGAAACAAATCATTACGTCTTCCTCCTAAAGACATCTTAATGTTAGACCGTATCACTAAATTGGATATCAAAGGTGGTCACGCTGGTCTAGGATGGATTGAAGCAGAGAAAGACTTGAAAGCGGACGATTGGTACTTCCCTTGTCACTTCAGAGATGACGAAGTTTTAGCAGGTTCATTACAAGCTGAAGGTGGCGGACAGTTACTACGTTTCTTAATGTTATACATGGGTATGCAGCGTTTAACAAAAGATGCTCGTTTCCAACCTGTATTAGACATCCCTCAAAAAGTAAGATGTCGTAAAGAAGTAAATGCCAAAGACGGTAAATTAATCTACCGTATGGACGTGAAGGAAGTAGGTTTAGTACCTGAACCTTACGTAGTGGCAGATTTAGAAATTATCTATGACGGATTGTCATCTGTATACTTCGAAAACTTAGGTCTTCGTTTACAAGAAAAAGACAACCCTCAATATAAAAAGGACTTAGCTAACACTAATCATGGTGTGTATGTGAAGCCAGTGAACAAGCCAGTTTTATTAGACGAAGGTGATATCACTCAATTCGCATTAGGTCCAGTATACAAGTGTTTTGGTGATGAGTACAAAGTATTCGAAGGACGTTCATTATCACGTCAGCCAAACACAGATCTTCAAGTGATCTCAAGAGTATTGTCAATCAGCAATGAAAGACACGACTTCAGTAACAACCCTACAATCATCTCTGAGTACGATGTGCCTGTAGATGCTTGGTACTTCAAGCAAAACGCTTCTCCAGTAATGCCTTATTCAGTATTAATGGAAGTTGCTTTACAGCCATGTGGTTTCTTAGGTGCTTACTTAGGGTCTACATTATCAGTGCCAGACAAAGACTTATTCTTCCGTAACCTTGACGGTGATGGTGAGATGTTAGTTGATGTTGATCTAAGAGGAAAAACAATCACGAACAAAGTCGTAATGACGTCGCATACGAACCTTGCAGGTACAGTATTACAACGTTATACATTCGAACTTTCAGTAGATGGTACAGTATTCTATGTAGGTCAATCTTCATTCGGATTCTTTACAGTAGCGGACCTTTCTAGCCAAGCAGGTCTTGACTCAGGTGAAAAAGTAGCAGCATGGAAAGACGTTACTGACTATGACAAGTCGAAAGCAATCACTTTCAACTTAGATTCATTGTTCGGTAAAATGAAGTTGTACAAGTCTACAAACCCAGCTTCTCCAAGATTACACTTAGCAGAAGATCAACTGAACTTATTAGACAGTGCTACAATCATCAAAGAAGGTGGTAAGTACGGTAAAGGTTATATCCATGCCACTCGTGCGATCGAAAACTACGATTGGTTCTTCACTTGTCACTTCTACCAAGATCCTGTAATGCCAGGTTCATTAGGTGTTGAAGCAATCCACCAAGCAGTTCAAGTTTGGGCGTTGCAAAACAACTTAGGTGAAGGCATGACAAACGTTGGTTTCAACCACCATGCACCAAACAAAACAGTTTGGAAATATAGAGGTCAAATCCTTCAAGGTGATCCAACAATGAACCTTGATTGCCATATCAAAGAAGTAACCAAGGAAAACGGTAAAGTCGTAATTCTTGTAGATGCTAACCTTTGGAAAGGAGATTTAAGAATCTATGAAATTACTGACCTTTCATTAGTGATCAGCTAATTAACATCGATTGGTGCCCCATGACTGAAGTCATGGGCTATTGATATAGAAAAACATTATCGACTGAAGTCGAGATGTTTTACGGTGTAGTGATCTATAAAGACTTTAGTCTTTGTAGACAAGAATATTACCAGCCCACGACTTCAGTCGTGGGTCATATCGATCCAGTGATTGATTACATCAAAATTGAAAACAACAATGAATACAACATTGACAAAAAATAGTGGCTTAAAGACTGCATCAAAATCCACTTCAAAGTGGTTCGGTGCATCAAGCTTTGCAAAATATACAACGGAGGAGATCAAGCAGCAGTTTGAGAAATTAGACAAGCAGTTGTTTGTGATCAGAAACCAAGAAGGTACAGTAGGTGTAGCAGATGGAATGGGTACTTCTACTTCATCTGACTTACAATCGGCTGAACTTTTAGCGAATATTCCTGCATATGCTCCAGAAGCATTGGGTGATCCTTCATTCAGAGCAGCGTATGGTTTGAAATATAACTATATGGGTGGAGCAATGGCGAACGGTATTTCTTCGGAAGACCTAGTAATTGCTTTAGGTAAAGCAGGGATGTTATGTTCGTTTGGTGCAGGTGGATTGATTCCATCAAGAATTGAGCAGGCGATCGACAAGATCCAAGCGGCATTACCAAACGGTCCTTATGCTTTCAACCTAATTCACTCACCAAATGAGGTAGCTTTAGAGCGTGAAGCTTGTGAGTTATTCTTAAAGCGTGGTGTGAAAGTGATCGAAGCATCAGCATTTATGGATTTAACGCCATTCGTTGTGAAATTCAGAGCGGCAGGGTTAAAGAAAAATGCAGATGGATCTATCCATATGGAAAACAAGATCATCGCAAAAGTATCTCGTTTAGAAGTAGCGGAGAAATTCATGCGTCCAGCACCGAAGTCTATCTTAGACAAGTTGGTAGCAGAAGGTCAGATAACTACTGAACAAGCAACATTGGCGTTATCAGTGCCTATGGCAGATGATATCACTGTAGAAGCCGATTCAGGTGGACATACAGACAATAGACCGTTGGTTTCTTTATTACCATCAGTTTTATTGTTAAGAAATAGAATCCAAGAGGAATTAAACTACCCTGAGCAAGTACGTGTAGGTGCTGCAGGTGGTATCTCTACTCCTCAATCTGTATTGGCGGCTTTTGCTATGGGTGCAGCATTCGTAGTAACAGGTTCAATCAACCAAGCATGTTTAGAGTCAGGTGCATCAGATCACTCTCGTAAGGTGTTAGCACAAGCGGGGATGACAGACATCATGATGGCGCCAGCATCGGATATGTTTGAGTTAGGTGTGAAATTACAAGTGTTGAAGAAGGGAACATTGTTCGCTTTAAGAGCACAAAAATTATATGATACGTACATCGCTTATGATGGCATCGATGCGATTCCAGCCAAAGAGCGTGCTACGTTAGAAAAGACTGTCTTCCAAGATACTTTAGAGAACATCTGGAAGATGTGTATTGAGTTTTTCCAAGAGCGTGATCCAGAGCAAATTACAAGATCAGAAAACAATCCAAAGCGTAAGATGGCATTGATCTTCCGTTGGTACTTAGGTCTTTCTTCATCATGGGCAAACCGTGGTGTGAAAGGTAGAGAGTTGGATTACCAAATCTGGTGTGGTCCTGCAATGGGTGCATTCAACGAGTGGGTAAAAGGTACTCCTCTTGAAAACTGGGAAAACCGTAAAGCAGTAGACGTTGCTCATGCATTGTTCAACGGAGCTGCCTACTTGTACAGATTGCAATACTTAGAAATGCAGGGCGTACAAATCGACGGCAAATTCAAAGCAGCAAGTGTGAAATATTAGGCATCACACTTCGCTGTTCATTCATATCTTATTTATTCTGATTGACCTTCTCGCTTTTAGTGGGAAGGTCTCTTTTATGATATGATTTCTTAGAAACCCATAATCTCTAATGCTTTTATTTCATCATCATTCTTTGGTAAAAGTATTTGTTTTTTGACTATTGGGTAAGATTGAAATTTTCGTAAAAAAGCCCATTGGTTGGTTTTAAGAACTGTATATATAAAATCACTTTTTTTAATATTAAGCGTATTTTTAATTACTTTATGAGAAGTAACTTGTCCTAATTGGAAAATCAAAATTAAATGATTTGTTGAGATTATGAAACGATTATCAGATAGGTCTTTTACATAAAAAACACCTCGTTCTTTTTTGTTTCTTGGAACTATTATAGAATAAGTAATATCAGGTATTTTTAAATCTGGTTCTGATAATTTTCTTCTTGTATTCTTTATGTCGTCAGAAATATTTGACTGAAGCCAATCTTTTAATTGATCTTCATATTTCTGTCCAATTTTGATATCAAAATGTTTTGAAATGGAAACCCGCCAAAGAAGAGATAATACAAATGCTCTAAACACCATAGCATTTTGTACTTTATCCATAGTATAATTAACATTATCAATTTTTGTAGCTTTAAAAGCATCTTTTCGATTTTTTCTATTATGAAAAATATCTAAATACCTGACTGCATCAGTTTCTATTCTAGCAAAACTCAATTCACATTTATCACAAAAAATACCGACTTCAAATGGAGTTGTATATATAGGAGAAATATTATCTTGTTCAATTTTTAAAGCATGATGGTTTTTAAGATTTTTATATGAAGATAAAAAACCTTTCTTGTTTAAAGAATTTGTGATAATATGGTTTTCTCTTTTACTATCATGTGTTTGATTACATAGTTTACACTTCATAAGTATATGTTTTTTCACTTCACTGTTCGTTGTCTTAAGCCTACAGACATCACTACTAACTAGCATATTCTTTAAGTTTCCGAATTTAAAACATTTCTCACCAAAACATCTATATCAAAAAGACTATCTCTATTCTAGTGCTTCAATTTTGCAATGAAAATTTGAGGATCCCACGGTAGCGAAAAGTAATTTGAAGAATCGTAAAAAAATCCTATGAATTTATTTGACTTTTAAGACAGTACCTTATAACAGTGGGGAATTATTTACTTTTTAATCTTATATAAAATTAAGTTATAATCAAATTCATTGATACCATGAATAGAGTCTTCTGTAAAGGAAATAATATCATATTCTACATTCAGATCATCACTAAAATGAAAAATTAATTGATTATCTTTTGTAATGGAATACTTTACTTTTTTATCAGGATGATTCAATGAAATATAGAAGTCCTGGAAAAAGTGAGTAACTCCTTTTTCAGTCTCTTTATTTACCCATTTTCCAATTATTTGTTTTTTATAGAGATTAATCGTTTGAGAGTCTAGGGCATTATTTTGTACCATTAACTCAATATTTTTTTTAGTATCAGTTACACTTGTTTTTACCTTTGAAATATCTTTTTCTTCTTTGTTATTTTCGTTTTGACATGAAGAAAATAGTGATGAAAAAACTAATTGAATAAATACGATGTATATGAACTTTGTTATAGCTTGCATAAAGAAAAAAATAGTAATGTTTAGTTATTTATCACTTTAAATATAAATATCTAAAATGAATCTTTCCATAAAAAATAATTCTAAATAGTTAGTTCATTTTTTTGCTTAATTCTAGAAATAGGTGCTAAATCATTTCTTACTTTCTGATTATTCATTCCATTCTATCACAGGCATCACAAACCTTCTTTCAAAGCAGCTTGTCTATCGTAAAAATGAGGAGCGTAACTCGGGGTAGGACTCATGCCTACAAAATGTTTTCTTGAAGGGAAAAAGACGATACTGATTTCATTCCATTGTTGATCAGGTTTGTGGGTAGTTGTTATAAGTCGCAAACTATAACAAAAAGATAGTTCTCAGTGACGCCTTTCGACTTGACACCGAGAACAGAGGAGTGTAGAAAGTTACTTTTATCTTATTTATATGTAAATTCTTTCTTACCTTCTAAGCTTGGAACAGCATTTGGGTCATTAGATTCCTGTATCATTGTAAATGTAGATTGACTAGGATAATTATCAGGATCATATGTATATGAAACAGTATAAGTTTGAGTCGAATTTTGACCATAGATCTCCTCATAAAATTTTTCAGTAACTTTTATCGCGTTATTCGTTGAATTAAAACTTTCACCACTTAATCTTACTAAAAAAGAATTTTTATGATAGTTATATGGATTTATTCCATTATCATAAGTGATTTGAATTTCAGAACCTAGTACAAATTCATCATTAATTTTACTATATGATTTAATGTTCGTTGGATTTCCATTATCCCATGTGTAAACACTTTTATAGTAAATTGTTGTATTATCTTCGAGGTAAGACCATTTTTCAGTAGGTCTTCCATTATTATCTATAATCACAGTGTTAAGATAGGACGTGGAATGATCAATATCAGTTGTTGTAATGTCTACTCGACCATCCTTGTATGTGTGTTCAATAATGGAATTATTATTTATATAGCGGCTATTTCTACTTGTTTTGTAGGAGCCTATTTGTCCGTTTTCTAGATAAATATAATCTGAAAATTCAATGAATCCATCATCTTCATTATCAAAATCAGTAACGATTGAACTTAACTGATTATCTTCATTATAGGATATTGTAGAATGATATCCAGACATATTACTCTCGTATTTTATTGATACGAGATTTTTTTGTTTAATAGGAGTTGTTTCATCTTTTTCACATGAGACAAGGATGAATATAAATGTCAGTAGATAGATGAAG
Source organism: Flammeovirga sp. AWQ4_249 (assembly GCF_056161045.1). NCBI lineage: Bacteria > Pseudomonadati > Bacteroidota > Cytophagia > Cytophagales > Flammeovirgaceae > Flammeovirga > Flammeovirga sp. AWQ4_249. The sequence goes on along the minus strand of NZ_JBSWYJ010000066.1, from coordinate 5,389 downwards.
TTTTTCATTTGTAGTTAAGATATTTAATAGTTTTGCTTTTTAAATTAAACAGTGAATTTAATAAATAATTTCTTGTATCTAATGTACAATTCTTAGTAATGTTTTTTGACTATTTCGAACTAAGATATGAGTTACAAACTTAAATGAATATGGAAGTTCTTAGTGGTGATGCATTTCGGCTTAAAAAAAAGAACAGTATTGGGATGATGGTTTAACACTTTTATAATGAAAAAACCTTTTCAAAGATAAGTCCCTCATAGCCTTCATTATCATAGATATTTTTAAAGGTTGACTGATTATCCTTATTTTTTTCGCAATAAAATAATTGAGTCCCTCCCATCACAGGAACTGAAAAAAAACTATCATACATGATATCATTAATATTAAAATGGTACTTCTCTATTTCATAAATATCATGTGGAGGAAATGGAAAACGATTAACTATTGATTTTTCAGTATTAAAAACATCTAAAATAATATTGTTTTTATAGATGTAAAAAATAGAACTATCTATAGTTTTTACTTTTTTAATTTCTCCTGATTCATTTAAAATTTTAAATAGCTGAGAATTTCGAATTAATTCTGTAAAGCCAAATATTTTATCAAACATACAATCATCGAAACTTTTAGTAAAACCAAATATCTCATTTCGAGATACCTTACCAAAATCTAATATCTCATTTTCTGATGAAATGTTTTCAAATACTTTCTTATTCGAATCACTTAATTGTAACCAAAATGTATAATTTACATCAATTGATATTTTATATATATTCATGCTTTAAAAAATGTATAATTGTTAGTTGCATTCATTTCACTGTTCGTTGTCTTAAGCCTACAGGCGTCACTACGAACTAGCATATTCTTTAAGTTTCTGAATTTAAAACAATTCTCACTAAAACATCTATATCAAAAAGACTATCTCTATTCTAGTGCTTCAATTTTGCAATGAAAATTTGAGGAACCCACGGTAGCGAAAAGTAATTTGAAGAATCGTAAAAAAATCCTATGAATTTATTTGACTTTTAAGACAGTACCTTAGAACAAGACCAAAGTTGAATAACTAAAACCTAGTTATCATAACCTTTAAATATCTTCTTATCCGCCACAAAAGTTCCAAAAGGAATTAATGATGCTATAAAAGCCCAAGCACTATTTTTGAAACCCCATTTAATGGTGAAGTGAATATATAAGACAATGGCTACATATAGAATAAATAATACGCCATGTCCCATTCCAATAAATTGATTTGGCTCATGAATATCTGCGATGTATTTCAAAGGCATTGAAACAAATAGAATTAATAGGAAAGAAATACCTTCTAGAAGACCTATAAAACGAATTAATTTTATTCCTGACATATTTTTAAAGTGGTTTAATAAGTTTGTTGTGGTGAGGCAAATTTAGGGATAATTTGGGATAATAATATCGTATTTATGAAATGTTGATGGTTCGTGAGACACGATAAATCGTGCCTCTACAGGGGTAGTTTTTCAATTTTGATTTGTCTCTTTTTTTATGGGTGTCAATCATATTTATTTATGTATATAGCTGTGTTGAAAGTAGACTGTTGTAGAGGCACGATTCATAGTGTCTCACGAGCCATAAAGTACTCTCAAAGTATGTTGGGATATGTATTAAAAATACTCTGTAAATAAAAAGAGACATCCTTATCAGATGCCTCTTTCTATTATCTTAATTTTCTTTTTGTACTTTCTTGTTCTTTACGTGTTTTTCTAACCACTGATCTTGTTCCCATAATAGATGTAGAATACTTTCTTTCGAACGGTAGCCATGACTTTCTTTTGGTAACATCACCAATCGGACTGTTGCTCCTAATCCTTTTAGTGCATTAAAATAACGCTCACTTTGCATAGGGTAAGTACCTGAGTTGTTATCAGCTTCACCGTGTACAAGCAATAATGGTTGGTTCATTTTCTCTGCATGCATAAATGGAGACATTGTATTGTAAATTTCTGGAGCCTCCCAGTAATTTCTTTCTTCACTTTGGAATCCGAAAGGTGTCAATGTTCTGTTGTAAGCACCACTTCTTGCAATCCCCGCTGCAAATAAATCAGAGTGAGAAAGTAAGTTTGCTACCATAAATGCTCCATAGCTGTGACCACCTACGGCTACTCTTTCTCTATCGATATATCCTAAGTTATCTACAGCATCAATTGCTGCTTTTGCATTGGCAACAAGTTGAGTTCTGAACGTATCGTTTGGTTCTTCATCACCTTCACCTACAATTGGGAAAGATGCGTCATCCAATACGACATAACCTCTAGTTACCCAATACACCATAGAGCCATAATAAGGATAAGTGAACTCATTAGGGTTTTGTGTACTTTGTCCTGCACTCGCTTTATCTTTAAATTCCGTTGGATAAGCCCACATAATCATCGGCATTTTTTCTTTCTTCTCCATGTCGTAACCAACAGGTAAATACAATGTAGCAGAAAGTTCCAATCCGTCTTCACGCTTATAAGTGATTACTTCTTTGTGTACATCTTGAATACTCTTGAAAGGATTCTCAAAAGAAGTAATCTGCGTTAATTTCTTATTGCGTGTGCTTCTGAAGTAGTAGTTAGGGTATTCTTTTGCTGATTCAATACGCACTAACAATTCCTTTTTCTTAGGGTCATAGTTTCGAATATCTTCAATTTTGTCTGTATCAGTAGATTGATATATTCTCTTCTTCTTTTGTGTTTTGATACTTATTTGATCCACAAATGGGAATTGACCTTCCTTAGTATAACCATCACCGATAGCGAATAACTGATCATTGACAATTGTCAAAACTGAGCTACCCATAGCGTTTCTTTCTGTTACGAAACTACCTGGATCGCTATATCTATCTTGGTAATTTCTATCCGAAATAATAGAAGGCTTTTGTGAAGCATCTGATGGATTGAATAAATACATTTTTGTATTTCTAGTATTCCACCAATAGTCATATGCTACAGCTACATTATCATTACCCCATTCAATACCCGCATATCTATTGATTGTTTTTAAAATCGATTTACCGTCTCCTTTATATGGAGCTTCTAATTCAAAAACTTCATCACGGTGCTCTACTTTATTTTCAGGATCACCGCCATCTAATGCTACGGCATATGTTAATGTTGCAGGCTTGTCATCTCTCCATGAGAATGATCTTTTACCCGTTCTTACTGCCATAAAACCTTGTGGTAGATCTTCAATCAATGGTACTTCCAAAACAGTTTCTACTTTTTTACCTTCTTTAGTGTAAACTGTAGTTTTTGAAGGGAATCTTCTGTAGGTAACTAAGTAAGAAAATGGCTTTTCGACTGTTTTTACCAATACATAATTACCGTCAGGAGAAAAGTCGATTGAAGTATAAAGACTACCTTCTAACCATTTTTCTTTTTTACCATCTAATGTGACCTTATACATGTCAGACATCGCTAACTGCTCAAAGTTATGCTCGTCGTTCTTATTTTTTAGTAAATCTTGGTACGTTCTGTTTTGTGCCTTTTTACCGTTGTTTTCAGAAACAGTAGGTCCTGTTGGAATAGCATTTTTAGTATTGATTAATGCTTCTCTCTTTTCAGAAATCATTTTTACTAATAAAGAGTTTCCATCTTCAAACCAGTTCATTACATTGCCTACATTCGCATTTAAATTAGCCTCAGAAATTTTTGTAACTGTTGCTTTATTTAAGTCTAAAACCCAAAGTTCTACACCTTCTAAAGTAGTATTTGTTAAAGCGATTTTCGATTGATCAGGAGACCACTTAAAGTTGGTGAGCTTAGGATTTTCAGGTAAACCTTCTACCTGTTTAACTTCTGCATTTTTGGCAGAAAGACTTTTGATTTTTACATTATTGAAGTAGCTCACTCTACTGCCAATATTTGTTTTAGGGTCAATTCTCAACCCTCCAAGACGTAGTTCTTCTTTTGATAACTCTTCGATGGATTTGTAAGCGTTTCTATACAAAAGAATCATAGTGTCTTTGTTCTCATTCAGTAAAACACTAGGTGCCCTAGGGACATCGACAAGTTCAAGAATTTCTTCAGGTGGTTTTTGATACCCCAAATTATCTTGGGCAAAAACACTTGTTAGAATGAATGAAAAAAGGATGCTTAAAAAGTATCTCATTGTAATTGAATTGGTAATTGGAAATTTATTTATTAAAAACTGTTTTAAATTGAAGTTTTTAGTCAGACAATAATACTATTATTCTTTTATTAATCCAATGAGCATTTGCAATGATAAATATTTACATAAATAAGTGTTTTGATAAAATTGAAAATGAGTGATTTATAGATTATAATCATTAAAGCTTCAAAATGTATTTTGGTGTTAAATGAAAAAAATAATTGTACAGTTTAAGTTATTATTTAGTTTCTCTTAATGATAACCAAAGTAAAACAGGTATAATAGCAATCATCACATAATTACCCACACTACCAGGAGCAGTTCCATCCAATACAATAGGTTTTAATGCACTTAATACTAATCTCATGGTATATTCGATAAAAATGAATAGATACATCAAAGGAATAAGGCTTTTGTATTTGAAAATGATAATCGCATAAAAAATTCCAAAGAGCAATTGAGACAATCCCCACAAAGCAAAAATTAGAATAACTGTAGATGCTCCACCTTCTGTATAAGAATGAAGAGGGATCGTCGCAATACTTTCAGCACCACCATCTGCTTTGAACATATGCACCAAACTCCTTCCAATAGTCACAAGTGTGATTAGATAAAATGCATAAAGTGCAATTTTACTTCCTTTATAATTATTATTGGCAATACCTGGTAAAAGTTTCATCGTAACTCAATTATGTAAAACGTCTTTTTGTTATGTAAAAATACTCAATTGATCATTAGTATGTCATTGTCATTTGTTGAGATATTTATTCTTATAAAAGAAATATTGTTTTTATATTATGTATTATATATTTCTTTTGAATATATGTGGAAACTTATTATAATTATGAACTATTATTTATAAACTTCAATTAGATGATTAAAATACAGTTACTGGCTTCTTTATTACTAACATTAACACACTTCAATCTACATGCCTTTTACTTTGATTCAAATAGAAGTAGAGTCATGGAAAACAATTCTTTTACACTTGAAAGTAATAAAAGTGATAAAAAGAAAAGAAGTTATTATCCAAATGGAAATATAAAGACAGAGGCTACTTATAAAAACGGAAAGCTAAATGGAGAATACCAATGGTATTATTCCAATGGAAATCTTGAAGCAATTGAAACCTTTCGAAAAGGGAGAAATACTGGTTTAGCCAAATATTTTAGGGAAGAAGATGGCTCATTAAAATCTACAGGAAAGCATATTAATGGTTTTCGTGAAGGGGAATGGAAGTGGTATTATTCCAATGGAAATCTTG
>NZ_JBSWYJ010000065.1:0-21273 GCF_056161045.1 Flammeovirga sp. AWQ4_249 | reverse complement strand
GATCTTTTGAGAATTCTTCAATTTCTACACCATCTACAGCAATTGACGCTAAATTTGCATTAGTAGATAACGGAGGAACTCCTTCAGTAAGTGTTACAGTATACTCTTTTGTAGATTCGTCTTCTGCAGTTACTAAGATGGTATGAACATTATCAATAGCAGTAATTGAAACTGTTGCAGCTTCATGTTCTGCTTCTGCTGTTACTATTCCATCTGCTTCTGCAGCAATTGTAACTTCATAGGTTAATTGATCTTTTGAGAATTCTTCAATTTCTACACCATCTACTGATATAGATGCTAAGTTTGCATTATCAGATTTCAGAATAACTTTATTGACAGTATACTCCTCTGTTGTTAATCCATCTTCAGAAGTAACAGAAATAACCAGTTTAGATTCTTGATCATCTATTGCTACAACAGCATCTTTATCTTTCGCATCTACTGTAATTACATTAGGAGCATTTGTGGGTAATGAAACAGTATATTCTTTTGTTGAACTTTCAAAACCTTCAATTAGTACATCATCTAAGTAAATACCAAATAATTCAGCATTCTGACCTTTTGCTTTTCTGATAATAACATTCTCAATACCAAGATTTTTATTAACTGCTGATGTTGCTTTACTTAAACCAAAGCCCAAAGTCACACTTGCATTATATGCTTCTCCTACCACTAAAGAAGGCGAAGATGATCTAAATGTAAAAGGAACTGTAACCATTTTAATTGTATTAGCAGCATCAAAAGGAATTACCTGCATTTCATCAACTAAGATATTAGCAAATCTTCCTTCAGGCGTTGCTTCTACCTTCACAGCAATATTTGCATCTTCAGTTCTATTAGAAGCTACATAAAAAGACAATTCGTAACTTTCTCCATTCACTAGTTTAAAATCACTAGCTTCTTCCTTACTTTGTTTCAATACTTTTCCACCGTAGAAAGGGTCATTATCTGTGTTATCAGGATCAATTGCATCTGAAATAAATTGGTTAAAAAAGTACTGACCATTAATAATACCATATGCATAATCTCTTAATCTTGTAGAACCTGCATTAGATTTCCAATACATAGGATATATTTTATCTCCATCTGTCAGTGCATCATTCACTTCCTCAAAACTAGGATTAAAAGTATAAGTTCCTTGTACAGTATACGTATTTGTATTGCCATTTTCAGCTGTAACAACAATCTCTGTTTTTTCATTCTCATCTACAGGATTAACTTGAACTGTTGCAACATCAGAATTTGCTACAGCTGTAATTGTTGGATAATCTTCTCCTGCAGTTAATGTTGTGAAATAAGAAGTTGTAGAAGCATCAAATTCATCAATTGGAGTTCCGTTTATGGAGATTGATGAAAGTGTGTTGTCTGGATCTTCAGCCCCAGGTACAGATACTTCCCATATTTCAACTTCATCAATTCTAATATTAACACCTTTAGTATTATCAATAGAATTTAGATTATTAGCAAAACCAAAAGTTAAAGTAGCATTTACTTCAGTCCCCTCTGCCAGTGATGCATCATAAAAAGTAAATGATTTTACTACCTCTTGCCAAGAACTTCCAAAAGATTTAGAGTTACTATAAGTTTCTATTTCAGAAAAATAAATTGATGAAACACCTAATTCATCCTCTGTTTCTAATTTAACACCAATATTAACATCTTGTGCAACGTTAATTGCCACCCAATATCTTATTTCATATTCTGCACCATTTATTAATTTTAATTCAGAATCTGTAGATATATATTTATTACTTGCAAAAGCATTATCAACACTGTAATCTCCTTCAGATACAAAATAACCAAAGCAGGTAGCTGTTCCAACAACTCCAGATACATTAAAATCTGTTCTTAAGAAACCTGATCCAGTTCCTTTAACAAACCAATTCGCTGGTTGTGTAGCGTCATCGGCCAATGCAGTCTCAAAATTTCCATTAACTGGGTAACCTGTTGGTGTTTGTCCAAAGACAATACTTTGCAATGAAAAGAGTAAAATTATAAAATAAAAATTCTTCATACTTGTAAATTAATTGTATCAATCAAAGGAAGATTGTCAGTCAGATCCTTATATTAATTGTTTTTATTGTAGGTAAGATTCGGTTTACACATGAGATAGAAAACTTCATTTCACACCTCATCTTATTTCTTTATGATTTTAAAAGATTTATGCGTTGTTTTTAAAAGGTAAATTCCTTCTTGGCAACCCGATAAATCAACTTGTTTTCCATGTCCTGTTATTAAAAGTTCACCTAAGAGTGAATAGATTTCATAGTTTATTGATTGTGAAAAATTCACTATTCCTGATGTTGGGTTTGGATAGATTGACATCTCTATAAGCACCTCATCTACTGCTGTTACAGCATCTTCATTACATTTATTTTCAGGATCTTCTGGACATTCATCTTCTGCATCAACAATACCATCGCCGTCTGTATCTAATGCCTCTGCATATTCATAGGCACCAATATCAGGGGTATCATCTCTTTGTTTTCCTGAAAAATCATATTCCGGTAGATTGAGGTGAATCCAAGCTGCATCTATAGCAGGACTTGTTGCCTTTATTCTCAGATCATAATTTTCAGCATCCACAAATTCAGGGTCCACTAGTGTATATTGTTCTTCTGTATAATCACTTTTTCCTACAAAAAGAATATTATTTGATGCCTCAAGATTTGTCGATAAGCTTCTCTCATAAATTTTATATCCATAGTCATCCTCAAAGCGTGTCCAACTAATATTGTTATACATCTTCACATCTTTTGAACTATGGATTGTAATACCACCTGCTCTTTGTCTTCCTTTTTCCAAAGGAACACTACCATTCATATAGATTGTATTATTAGAAACAATAGCACCATCTGTTTTATGTACTACTAGGCCATTGATCCCATTCTCATAGGAAACATTGTTTGCGAAATAAAACATTCCATTGTATTGACCATTAGGGTTTTCACTTGCAGAACCAGTTCCTTGATCATTATTTCTTGTGATGTAGCAACCTGAACCATCTATGATATAATCCTGTGCTTCAGTTCCATAATCACTTCCGTCCGCTCCAGTATAATTTTTATTATAATAAGGAATTCTGTTTTCGTTATGATGCACCTTATTTCCTATAATGCGCATCTTTATCACTTTTCTTGTATCAACATCTTTTGATTGAGCGAAAACAATAGCACTTTCAGCATTAGAAGACCACCAAGTACAGTTATAAACATGATTATTTTCTATTTCACAATAATCTCCATTATTTACTCTTAATCCTGAATTTGGACAATCATGCACTTTCATATTATTGATCTTAATATGATGTCCGTTCCAAATTGCTACCCCCCTTCCTTTATAATAATTATCTTGAATAAGACGATTCTCTTCTGCTTCTGCTAAGGTTATTTTTTGATTTGGCCCCTCTATTTCTAAGCCTGAGATTTCTGTATATTGTGCATTCCCAATGATTCCTCCAGAGCCATCAAACACTAATTTAGGAGAGTGACCTTCATAATTTTTAATGGTTAACCACCCGTTAGAAAGTCCCATTTTTTCATCTTTTAATGATAAAATTGATCCGTTATTGACTCTTCCTGTATTGTAGTTTTTATTATTATAAGTACCATTCATTACAAAAATAGTATCTCCCGGATTCCATGCATTATCATATGCATATTGAAGTGTTTTGAATGGTTTTTCTGTTGATGAACCATTTTCAGTATTCAAATTATCATTTCCTGAATTAGCACTCACATACCAATTTTGTGTTTTTCTGACTTCATGTAACGTTAATGCATCAAAGTAGTATGTTCCTTGTGATGCGAACCCTATCTTAATTCTTCCTTGTACACTTTCTGTAGTAGAAGTTAATTTTGTAGTATAAGTGGTCCATTCAGTAGATGTTAGTTCTATTGTATCTGCAACATTATTTGTTTTATCGTCCATCAATGTAACCGCAATTTTACTTCCTACAGCTCCTTTTGCTGCAAAAGTTATCTTGAAGTCAATATCAATTCCTTTTGTAAAGTAGCAATCTGTTTTTTGGAACATTCTCACTTCCCATGTATTATCCTTAGTAACAACAACTTTTAAAGATCTTGCTCCATCATATTTATCATCTTGAGAGGAAACAAACTCACCAAGTTCTTGAGTTCCTGTAAACCATTCAGCACTAAAATTCTCGACCTCAAAAGAACCTATACCCAATTCATCGAGACATTGTGCAGATAATAAATGTGTAGTTAGCAATAAATAAAAAAGTAAAAGTTTCTTCATAATGTTGATTAGTTGGTATTCATTTCATCGAATAAAGAGGTTAGATCTGAATAAGATATCATAAATCAGTAGTTCAAAAAATCATGGATCTATGATATCTTATTCTTTTAAAAAGTTAAGATTTAAGCCATTCCATCAACAGTCTGAATAGTACCGTCTTCGTTATACTCAATCTCAACCATTTTGATACTTCTTAACCATGTTTTTCCTCCTGAAGGATTACTATCATGGTAGAATAAATACCATTTCCCTTGATACTCACAGATAGAATGATGTGTTGTCCACCCTACAACTGGAGTTAGAATTTCTCCTTTAAAAGTAAAAGGGCCATAAGGTGAATCTCCTACAGCATAACAGATTTTGTGTGTATTACCAGTTGAGTATGAAAAATAATATTTGCCGTTATATTTATGCATCCAAGGACCTTCAAAATATCTTCTATTATGATCCCCTGCTTTCAATGGCTCTCCACTTTCATCAAGAATTACAACATCTTTTGGTTCTTCGGCTAACCCTTTCATATCCGCAGATAACTTCACTACTTTAGCACATAAAGCATTTTCATTATCTTCTGGTTCAGCACCTACTTCAATTGCTTTATTATCTCTATAGCGTTGTAATTGACCGCCCCAAAGACCTCCAAAGTACATATAGTAATCTTCTCCATTATCATTTAAAACTGCTGGATCAATAGAATAACTACCATCAATTGGTGTAGGTTCAGGAGCAAAAGGACCTTCTGGCTTATCTGCTACCGCCACACCGATTCTAAATATGTCATTCTTATCTTTCATTGGGAAGTACAAGTAATACTTACCGTCTTTCTCAGCAGCATCTGGAGCCCAAAGTTGTCTACCTGCCCAAGGAATATCTTTTACATCTAACACATTACCGTGATCCGTTACTTCACCTTCCACATCTTCTAAAGAAAATACGTGGTAATCTTGCATATTAAAGTGATCGCCATTGTCATTTTCTTCTACTCCAGATTCAATATCATGCGATGGGTAGATATAAATTTTACCATTAAAAACATGTGCTGAAGGATCAGCTGTATACATATGATCTACTAAGTAACGTGGTGCTAATTTTGTAATTTCCATTTTTTATTTAATTGATATGTTTGTCATTTTTTAATTCTACTACTGCATTGAAAGCATCTTTTGGTTGAAGCCCTCTATCAAATAATAGTGGGTAATCCTTACGCCCTTTAATAGGCCATTTGTTTCTCCAAGAATCACCATCATTAATCCCCCAAAGTGTCACTCTAGAAATTTTATCATTATGCTTTAATGCTATCTTAAATAGATTTTTATAACGCTCTGTCAATTCTTTGTTTGCCTTTTTAGAGATTTTTTCCGGATAAGGATTATACTCCTTTTTCAACTCATAATTCTGTGATATTTCTGCTGTAATTTTATCACTTGGAAAGGGTAATACTGTAATGTCTAATTCAGTAAGCATTACTTGAACTCCTGCAGCATGAAAAGCCTCTATACTTTTTTCAAATTCTGAAAACTTTGGATAGTCTAAAGTCATGTGTGCTTGCATTCCAATAGCATCAATTCTAATATTTTTCTTTTGAAGACGCTTTACTATTTCAACAGCCATTTCTCTTTTATGAGGTTCTGCCATTGAATAATCATTGTAATATAACTCTGCATTAGGATCTGCCTCATGAGCAAATTGGAAAGCTAATTCAATATACTCATCTCCAATAATCTGCTGCCATTTTGATTTTCTCATGCCTTTATCATCAGCAATTGCTTCATTGACAACATCCCATCCATCTATTCTTCCTTTATAGCGACCAACTACCGTATAGATATGGTCTTTCATTCGCTGAATTAATGCATCTCTAGAAATTTGATCACCGTTTTCATCTTCAAACATCCAATCTGGACACTGTGAATGCCATATCAATGTATGACCAATGATAAACATGTCATTTTCTTCCGCATACTCCATAAACTTATCAGCATCTACAAAATCGTAAATTCCTGGTTTCGGATGTATTTTCTCTATTTTCATACAATTCTCAGCAACTGCACTATTGAATTGTTTTGCTGCAAAAGTGGCATTTACATTACCTTTCTTTGCTAAATACTCTGCTTTAAAAGCTGTCCCTACCAAGAAGTCATCCTTGAAAGTATCCTTAAGTGTTATATCCTGTGCAAATAAGGACGTTGAACAACCCAATAATAAAGCAGCAATTACATTTTTAATTTTATTTTTCATCACTGTTTTAGTTTAATGCCAGTTCTGACTCTTCTATAACTGATGTACCTATTTCTTTTTGCTTTCTTCTCTTCTCCAATTCTGCTTGAATCTTCATATTGAATGATTTTGTAATTGGATAAAAAACTAATGCGACAACACTAATAAAGAATGTTAAGGCAGGTAAAATACTCGCCACTAAACGAATACCATAGATAGCATCTTCTGTTTGTACCACATTTGCTTCAAAACCATAATAAGAAACGACAGCACCACATAATGCCCCCCCTAATCCTAAACCTGCTTTTAGCGCAAATACTACTCCTGAGAACACAAAGCCAGTTGCTCTCCTTGTTGTTTTCCATTCAGAGAAATCTGCAACATCACCCATCATTGCCCATAGTAATGGAATCGTTGGAGCGTAGAATAAACTCTTGAAAATATTTATTGTAAATGCTAATCCAATAGCATCTTTTGGAACAATAAAAAATAGGCCTGTAAACACTGATGTTAAGAATAAACAAACAATAAATACATTTCTCTTTCCAAATTTATTACCCAAAGGTGCAGACAAAGTAAGTACTGTGATGATCGTAATTAACTGACCAATCATATTAAAAAAGCTGAAACCTACATTAAAAGCATTGCTTCTATCTTCTAATGCAATCAGACCAAAAGTATCTAACAAACTATACCAAACACCATTGGAAGAAGAACTGTCTTCAATCAAACCAAAACCGCCTAAGAATGTAAAAATTGCATCATGGTCTAAGTAATAATCAAAGAAGTAATACATTCCTCCTCCCCATAAAGATAGTGTTGTAAAGATAAATAATGTAGTCACAAACATTGCAATCCAAGGCTTATTCGAAATCAAATCTTTGAAGTCTTGTTTTACAGATGTTTTCTCTTCTATAATTGGCTTCACCCTTTCCTTTGTTGTGGCAAAAGTGATGACAAAGAAAATAATCGCAATCAGTGAGAAAATTCCAATTGTAATTGACCACCCTAACTGATCATCTCCTTGTCCTAATTTTGCTACTAATGGTAATGTAAATCCCTGAACAATTAATGCTGCCAGCATAGCAAACACAAATCTTACAGAACCAATTTTAGTTCTTTCTTGAATATCACTTGTCATTACTCCATGTAATGCAGAGTAAGGAGTGTTATTCAACGAATAAAATGTCATCAATAATGTATAAGTAACTCCAGCATAAATAATCTTCATTTGTTCACTGAAATCTGGAGTTGTAAAAGCTAAGAAAAAGAACACGCCAAAAGGTAAAGCTGTCCATAAAACCCAAGGTCTATATTTACCCCATCTGGTTTCGGTTCTATCTGACATTATGCCTACGAATGGATCTACAAAAGCATCGATTACTCGAGCTACTAATAATATCATACCAGCTGCTGTAGCCTTAATTCCAAATACATCAGTATAAAAACCTAGTTGGAACACTAACATTATCTGAAATACAAAATTTACAGAGCAATCTCCAAGGCTGTATCCAATTTTTTCTTTTAGCGAAATCTTATTCATTTCCATTTCTTTATTATTCGAATCACTTAGTCACATTAAAAAATGTATGTGTTACAATTATCGAGTTTTTATTACCAAGACTTTATAAACAGAAATACATTTTCTATTACAATTGTCGCATGAAACAGTTGATACATCATTTATTACAGTTGATGCATCATTTATTATATTAAAAAGGCGTTTTTCATCTTGTTTTTAAAAGATTGTATATGAATCCTTTATCATTATTAATTGTACATTTACTATTTCTCTAAAGGTTCAAGCACTTCAACAATTAATGTTTTGATAATTTCTGCAGAAGAAGTTCCTATTTGAAGTTCAAATTCTCCAGTAGGAATTACATAGGTATTCTTATTAACATTCTAATATCTTAATACCTTTTCTGAAATAGACATTCTACTAATCACATCAGTTACTTTTTCATCTACGGAATAACTTGAGTTGGTATAGATAATAGGAGTTGAAACTTCAGGAATATTAGAAAAAAGTGCATCATCACGATTGATAAAATCATCTGTTTTAGCACATGCTATAACATTTCCTTTTTTATCTTTGATACGAATAGCATGAAAATTTACATTATCTTGAGTAGATTCTAACCTTATGGCAAGAGGACCATTAATATTATCATCCTTATGATGAAAAGTGCCTGTGATAATATGTTCTTTAAAAGTTCCTGCTTCAGCAACAATATCATAATCCTTATACATTAATTGCCCATCTGCAAAGACATTAAATTTTCGTTGATTAGGTGCTTTAAAATGTACTTCAGCTACAAAAATTTCAAACTGATATTTTCCATCATGAAGCCCTTCTACCCAAGTAGACATTCGTCTTCGGTATAATATTCTGGTTCAGTTTTACTTTGAATTTGATCAATATTTTTTGTTTTGTGATGTTTCAAACCTCCTTGAAGATAAATTTGAAGGCCACAAGTTGTACTGCCAACTTCCACTCCTTTTTGAGCTAAAGTTATAATTGTTATTAGTAATAGATATGTAAAAAAAATTTCATAGAATTAATAAAAAAAGTTTTGGTTTGTTGACTATTGTTTTCTGTCAGTCAATCTGATAAACCTTGTTTATTCTATCTTAAATAGAGCAAACAATATGAAATATGTTTCATACAATCAACGTACACTATACTTATAAAAAAAGGTTACTTCTGCAATGCAAAAGCAACCTAAGTCTTGGTTTAGGATAGAGTATTTTTATTATTTACCACACATAAGGTTCTGCAACTCCTACTGGACGTTTGTTCTTTTCTATTTCAATATTGTGAGCATTAATTGCAGCTTTTAATTCTTGTACTATTTCAGGATTTTGATCTGCAACATTTGTTCTTTCTTTTAAATCAGTTGATACATCATAAAGGGAAAGTTCTAATTTCTTCCAAGCTTCCTTTCCTTTCATTCCATCATGCCCTTCTGCTCCATCGGCAATAAAAATATACTTGTGGGGAATATGAAGTTTCCATTTTCCTTTTCTTACAGCAACTGCTTTACCGTTACCAAAGAATTGATATTCTCTGCCCTTTTCTTTTTCATCAAACATCATATTTGATATATCTATTCCATCCATTTTACTTTCAGGTAATTCAGAACCTGATAAATTAGCAAAAGTAGGTAAGATATCTATCACTCCTGAGATATTACTATTCACTTTATCTTCTGGTACTTTACCTTTCCATGAAACTATGAACGGAACACGTTGACCGCCTTCAAAATTAGAATGTTTTCCATTAAAAAACGGTTCTGGAGACCCTCCGTGATTTCCATATAACAACCATGGGCCATTATCAGAAGTAAATACAATAATTGTGTTTTCTAACATGTCCATATCTTTTACTTTTTGAACGATCTGCCCTACTGACCAATCTAATTCTTTAATAGCATCAGCATACATGCCTTTACCAGTTATACCATCAAATTCTTTTGAAACATGTAATGGAATATGTGGCATCGGATGAGCGACATATAAAAAGAAAGGCTTGTTTTTATTTTCTTCCATAAAATCAATTGCTCTTTCTGTTAAGTCTTTTGTAACATTTGTCAAATCTGGATTATACTCCAATACCTTTTCATTTTCCATCCATGGCATATCAGGAAAAGTTTTATTCACATTAGGGTTCATATCATGTGAATAAGGAGTTCCATAGAAATAATCAAACCCCTGATTAGTAGGAAGGTGTTTATGATGATGACCTAAATGCCATTTGCCAAAAAGTGCAGTTTTATATCCTCCATTTTTTAATACCTCAGCTATTGTTGTTTCTTTTTCATTAAGTCCTTTATCGGCTTTATCTAACGTCCAAGCTGGACCAGAAGGGGCTACTACCATATTCAAACCAACTCTATAAGGATATGCACCTGTCATTAATGATGCTCTTGTAGCAGTACAAGAAGGTTGTACATAATAGTCAGAAAAACTCATTCCTTTTTTCGCTAATTGATCTATGTTAGGTGTTGCATACCCTTTTTGACCAAAAGCACTTATGTCTCCATATCCCATATCATCTGCCATAATATAAATGATATTAGGTTTAGTCTGCTTCTTCTTTTTACTGAAAGAGAAGAAAGAAAAAAGAGTACCTGCTGCTACAATTATTAAAAAAAATATCTTTCTCATTTCATTTCTATTTTATGTTCTATTTATGGACTAAAAGTATTGCTGTTTATTCTTAAACACTGTAATTATTGAAGCATTTGTTATAACAGTTGATGAGAGCAAACAAAAAATATAATTATCTTTTAAATGAAATCATTCCACTCATAAGTAAATTATTTACTCTGTTTGATCGGATAAACAGCTTTACTAGGCACTGCAATCATAGTTTTTTCCGATAAGAATTTATGCTCTACTAAAAAGTCATCAGAGGCTTGAAGAGTATCAAAGTACCATTTACATATTGTTCCTTTAGGGTAACCTTGCTTTGTTCCATATCCATAATTAAAGAAAGAATGCTCAGCCCCTTTATAAACAATTGTTTTTACATCTACCTTTTCTTTTTGTGCATTCAACTCAAACTCTTCTACCACTTCTACTGAAACAATATTATCCTTATCCCCTAACATTACTAATGTTGTAGGTAATTTAGAGTTTACATTTTGAAGTGGATCAAAAGATACTAAATTTATATTTTTAGCTTCCAATTCCTTTTTTACTAAGCTATGCGAATACCCTTTTTTCCCTATATCCAAAACAGGGTTTAGCAGAATTAATAAATCCGGATGATAATCTTTCATAGAAATAGAAGAAGATAATGGCTCTATAAAAGTCAATGAAGTTGCTAAATGCCCTCCTGCTGAACCTCCTCCAACTGCAATCTTATTTTTAGAAATGCCAAAATCACTTGCATGTTTACGAATGTAAGCTACAGCTTCTTGGGTATCTTCTACCGCTTCATAAATAGTTGTATTATTTCTTTTTCTCACTCTATATTCAGGACAAATCACAACTAACCCTCTATCCATAAAGTGTTTAGCTTGCTTATAAAAAAAACCTGGCTTCCCTGTATTCCATCCACCTCCATGAATTAATACAATAGCTGCTTTTGATTTGTCGTGATTTTCAGGTTTGAATACATGTAACGACAACTTCACATCATCTACTTGTTTATAAACAACTTTTTCAGTTGGAGTGATCTTTTGTGCGAAAATTGGGAACGAAAGGAGTAATAATAAATGCAATAATATTCTTTTCATCATCTTAAATCTTGAGAGTTTATTGTAAAAAAATAGCATCAGGCAAAACACCTGATGCCATATGTATAGCTTTGTTTTTAATTTATAATAAGTGACTTAATATTATAATGCTGCTAACTCTTCTGTCATTTCTGCATGTTTTGACATCACCCATTCTTTCACTTTCTCTGGTGTAAAGCCAAATTTATCATCTAAAACACTTGCAGGTGCTGAAAATCCAAAATGAGACAAGCCATGTACATTATCAATATCCACAAGCCCTGCTAAAGTAATAGGTAAACCAGCTGTAAGTCCATAAGAAGGAATCGACTTGTCAATTACTTCATTTTGATATGCTTTTTCTTGGTCTCTAAATAAACCTTCTGAAGGAACAGAAACTACCTTTACATTCAACCCTTGTTCTTTATGTAAAAGGTGAGCAACTGAGGCTAATGTAGAAACTTCTGAACCATTAGCAATTAACTGAAGATCTGGTTCTCCACCTAAATGTAAAGCTGTATACCCCCCTTTTGCAACTAAATTGGCATCTTCCAAACGTTGTTCTTCAGCAGTAAATGCTGGTATATTTTGACGAGAGAAAATTAGACCTACAGGACGGTCTGCACTTTCTACAGCTAACTTCCATGCATTAGTTGTCTCATAAGCATCCGCCGGACGAAGTGCTAAGAAACTTCTTTGACCATGGTGATTTTTAAGTTGTTCTAATAATCTCAGTTGAGCTTCTTGTTCAATTGGTTGATGTGTAGGGCCATCTTCTCCAACTCTGAATGAATCATGAGTCCACATAAAAATCACAGGTGTTTGCATCAACGAAGCGATTCTCATTACAGGCTTCATGTAATCTGAGAAAACAAAGAATGTAGCACAAACTGGAATTACACCACCATGTAATCCCATTCCTACAGCAATTGCAGCCATTGTTAATTCAGATACACCTGCTTGGAAAAATGCTCCTTTAAAGTCTCCTTTTTTGAAAGCTGTTGTTTTCTTTAAGAATGCCTCAGTCTTATCTGAATCTGCTAAATCAGCAGAAGCTACAATCATATTCTCAACACGGGTAGCCAAATGAGCTAATACTTTACCTGATGCAGCACGAGTAGCCACTCCTTCTGATTGAGTAATATTTGCCCAATCAACTTGTGTGTTTTTTCTATCATAGAATGAAGCTAACTTTTCTGCAAGAGTTGGATAGCTTTCCTTCCATTCTGCTTCCAATGTCTTTGCTTCATCAGCTTGCTTTTGTTTTTCCTCAATTACTTTTGCATAATGAGCTTTTACATCATCAAAAACTTTAAATGGATCCTCAGGATTTCCTCCCAACGTTTTGATAGTATCTGCAAAACTTGCTCCTGAATTAGATAAAGGTTGCCCATGTGTTGAACACTTACCTTCAAAGCTATTACCATCAGCATCAATAGCACCTTTACCCATAATTGTCTTACCGATAATTAGGGTTGGACGTTCTTTTTCTGCGTTTGCTTCAACTAAAGCTTTTCTAATTGCTACTGGGTCATTACCATTAATTATAATAACATTCCAATGCCAAGCTTCATATTTCTTAGCTGTATCTTCAGTAGTAACTTCCTCTACTGTTGTAGAAAGTTGAATATCATTTGCATCATAGAACATGATTAGGTTACTTAAACCTAAATGCCCTGCTATTCTACCTGCTCCTTGAGAAATTTCTTCTTGAATTCCTCCATCAGAAATATAAGCATATGTTTTATGCTCAACTGTTTTGCCAAAACGGCTTGATAAAAAACGTTCTGAAATAGCAGATCCAACAGCAAATACATGTCCCTGACCTAACGGTCCTGAAGTGTTTTCAATCATTCTTTGAACATCCACTTCTGGGTGACCTGAAGTTGGGCTATCCCATTGCCTGAATTGTTTTAATTCTTCCATAGAGAAGCAATCCAATAATGACAACTGACCGTACAACATTGCTGACATATGTCCAGGGTCTAGAAAAAAACGATCTCTTGCATGCCAAGAAGGATCTTTTGGATCAAATTTTAAAAACTCGCTATATAAAATTTGAATAAAATCAGCTCCACCCATTGCACCTCCTGGATGACCTGATTTTGCTTTTTCTACCATTGCAGCAGCTAATATTCTAATATTATCAGCTGCTAAAGTATTGATATCTTTCATTGTTTTGTTATCTAAATATTTATTTTGAACACCGTCACACATTATGATAAATGAAAAAAGAGATAGTAACAACTACCTCTTTTCTCTATGCCTTATTATTATACTAATTCAGTTTCCTCTTGCATAGTTTTCGCTGCTTCAATAAACTGTGCTAAGCCTTTATCTGTTAAAGGATGGTTTAATAAAGCTTCAAATACTGAAAGTGGACAAGTTGCCACATCTGCACCTACTTTTGCACACTTTAAAAGGTGCATTGTATGACGTACAGAAGCTGCCAGAATCTCTGTATTCAATGTAGGATATTGATTAAAAATATCTTTAATTTCTTCAATCAATAACATACCATCTTGTGATACATCATCTAAACGGCCAATGAAGGGAGAAACATAAGTAGCCCCTGCTTTAGCAGCTAATAATGCTTGTCCTGCAGAAAAGATTAATGTACAGTTTGTACGAATTCCTTTTTTTGCAAAATGTTTGATTGCCTTCAAACCATCTTTGATCATAGGGATTTTCACTACGATTTTAGGAGAAATTGCAGCTAATTCTTCACCTTCTTTAATCATTCCTTCCAAATCAGTTGACAACACTTCTGCACTTACCATATCATCCACTAGGTCACAGATTTTAGCGTAATGTGCTTTAATATTATCATTTCCTACAATATTTTCCTTCGCCATTAATGATGGGTTGGTTGTTACACCATCTAAAATACCCATGTCATAAGCTTGAGCAATATCTTCTAAATTTGCTGTATCAATAAAGAATTTCATAATTGTCTGTTTTTTTATTAGTTGATTTTATATCGTTTATACCATTTCTGGCTCTTTTTCAATGATTTTAAGAAGCATTTCTTTCCATACTTTATATGCTTCTTTTGTAGCTTCCGTTTCTTCTTTGTTTGGTTGAATGACTTCAATCACATTCAATGATTTAAAAGCTTCTTCAAACGAAGAAAAATGTTTCACTCCTACTGCCGCTCCAGTTGCGGCACCTCTTGCACCATCAGTATCTAACAATTCAATTGGAGCTCCACTAACATTAGCCAATGTTTGTCTAAATAAAGGACTTAAAAACATATTTGCATGTCCTGCTCTAATCACCGCAGGCTTTAAACCCATATCTTGCATTACCTCAATGCCATATTGGAAAGAAAATACAATCCCTTCCTGTGTTGCACGGATCATATCATTTGTCGTATGTCTATTGAAATCAAGATTTAGGTAATGTGCACCAATATTTTTATTTTCAAGAACACGTTCAGCACCATTTCCAAATGGTAAATAGGCAACGCCTTTTGCTCCAATTGGAGATTGAGTAGCAGCATCATTCATGGCTTTATAATCCATGTTAGATGCAATATTTTTTTGAAGCCAAGAATTTGCAATACCTGTACCATTGATACACAATAACACTCCTAAACGCTGTGTTTCTTCTGTATGATTTACATGAGCGAAAGGATTTACTCTTGATTTAGGGTCACATTTTGCTTCATCCGTCACACCATAAACCACACCTGATGTACCACCTGTGGCAGCAATCTCCCCCGGATTAACCACATTCAATGAAAACGCATTATTAGGTTGATCTCCAGCTTTATAAGTAATTGGAATACCTGCTTTAATACCCAACTCCTTTGCAATTTGCTCCGTTACGACACCATGGTTCGTAAATACTTCTTTGTAATCTGCTACAAGGTTGAATGGAATACCATAATGCTCTAACAGTTCAGTATTTAATCTATTGTGCTTAAAGTTCCAAAGAATACCTTCTGACAAGCCTGTGATAGTAGTATTAATATCACCCGTTAATTTCATTCCAATGAAATCACCTGGAAGCATAAATTTATGAACCTTAGCAAAGTTTTCTGGTTCATTCTCTTTAACCCACTTTAACTTTGATGCTGTAAAGTTGCCAGGGGAATTCATGAATTGCGTCAAACAATTTGATTCACCTATTGCTTCAAATGCTTCTTGCCCAATCTCTACTGCTCTACTGTCACACCAAATGATTGAAGGACGAATCACTTCTTTATTTTCATCTACAGTAACTAAACCATGCATTTGATAAGTAATACCAATGGCACCTAATTCTTCACCTTTAAAAGCTGGATTTTGTTGTAATATACTTAACCCATTCTTAATAGCATCCCACCACATTTCTGGATCCTGTTCAGCAAAACCTGGCTCCGGGGCATTGATTGGCATTTCTTTATCAGGATATTGAGCCGAAGCGACTACTTTTCCTTCTTCATCAATCGCAGAAACCTTCACAGAAGAGCTTCCGATATCTAAACCTAAAAATTGCATTGTCTTAAATATTTTTGATAGCTACATGCTATTGTTATTACTAAATTCTTATCTGAAAAGTGTTTCCATTTCTTCTAAAGATTTCCCTTTTGTTTCAGGTACAAACTTCCATACAAAGAAGATAGTAGCAAGACACATTAAACCGTAAACCCAGAAAGGGAATGCTCCTTGATATGTATTAAATAGATAATCATTATCCATCATCATTGGAAAAGTCTGAGAAACAATAAAATTGAAAATCCACTGGAAAGCGACTGCTATTGATAGACCAACTCCTCTAACTGCATTTGGAATTATTTCTGATAATAAAACCCATGTTACAGGTCCTAATGAAAGAGCAAAACATGCTATGTATCCTAACACAAAGAACAATAACCAAACATCAGTATTACCAAAATAAGCAGCTGTTCCAATCGCTGTAATACAAACTCCCATTCCTAATGAACCAATCAACATTAATGGTTTTCTACCAAATCTATCCACAGAGAAAATAGCTATTACTGTGAAAACTAAGTTTACTGCACCTACAACAATTGTTTGTAATAACGCTGTATCTGTATTACCTCCTCCAAGTTTCTTGAAAATCTCAGGTGCATAGTACAAGAATACATTGATACCTGTTACTTGTTGGAATACTGATAACATCACCCCGATAAATACAATTAATGTATAAGGCTTTTGGAACACACTTGCTTTTAACTCATTAGCAGAAGCATGTAAGGATAATTTTATATCGTTTAATGACAAGGTAGGATTTTCAGAAATATGGGATAACACCTCCATCGCTTCCTCATCTTTATTTTTATAAGCCAACCAACGTGGGCTTTCTGGTACTAAGAATAATAATGCCGTAAAAGATAAAGCTGGAATACATTCTGATGCAAACATCCATCTCCAACCTATGTTGTCAATCCAACTTGTATCTCCTAAACTTGCGATATAATAGTTCACAAAGTAAACTACCAACATACCAAAGATGATCGCAAATTGATTACATGAAACTAATCTTCCTCTATAGGCTGAAGGAGCAATTTCTGCGATATACATAGGAGATAACATAGATGCTATTCCTACACCAACACCTCCTATTATTCTGTAAATAACAAATGTTGTAAACGCTTCTGGTATGGCAGAACCAACAGCAGATATAAAGAATAAAACACCTGCTATTATTAATGATTTTTTTCGTCCTAGTTTTGTAGCTAATTGCCCTGCCACTGCAGAACCTCCAATACAACCAATTAAAGCACTAGATGCTGCCCATCCTTTTTCTACAGCACTTAGTCCAAAAAATGTTTCTAAAGAGCCAATTGCTCCAGAGATCACAGCTGTATCATATCCAAATAATAATCCTCCAAGTGCCGCAACTAAAGTTACTTTTAATACAAAAGAAAAATCTACCTGACCTTGTTTTTGTTGGCTACTAACATTTTCTTTTAGAGTAATATCTTTCATTTCAATTCGTACTTTAATTTGCTTAATGAGAGTGTAAGTGATAGTAGAATAATTAAAAAAATGTGGAGCTGACACAATAATTCATCTTGTGTCAGCAAACCACTATTATTATCTATCTGATTAGATATACATGTTAATTAGATTCTCAAGGTATTCTTGTCTACCTGAAGTAGGAACTGGCTCACCTGTTTTGATAGCGATGTTACGAAGGTCTTCTAATGATAATTTACCATCTTCGAATAATTTACCTTCTCCACCATCAAATGAAGCATAACGATCTGTTCTGATTTTATTGTATTCAGAATTTTCTAAAATATCGTTAGCGATTAATAATGCTCTAGCAAATAAATCCATACCACCGATGTGAGCATAGAACATATCAACTAAATCAGTTGAGTTTCTTCTCATTTTAGCATCGAAGTTGATACCACCACCTTGGAAACCACCGCCAGGAAGAATGATTAACATTGCTTCTACGATTTCATAAAGGTTATTAGGGAATTGATCTGTATCCCATCCGTTTTGGTAGTCACCACGGTTAGCATCAATCGAACCTAGTTTACCTGCATCAACTGCTACTTGTAACTCGTGAGTGAATGTATGGTTAGCTAATGTTGCATGGTTTACTTCTAAGTTTAATTTGAAGTCATCTGCAAGGTTATGCTTTTCTAAGAAACCTAATACAGTTGCTGAATCAAAGTCATATTGATGTTTCGTTGGTTCAGCTGGCTTAGGCTCAATAAAGAAGTTACCTTTAAAACCTTGCTTACGAGCATAATCTCTTGCCATTGTTAAAAAACGAGCCATGTGCTCTTGCTCACGTTTCATATCCGTGTTCAATAAGCTCATATATCCTTCTCTACCACCCCAGAATACGTAGTTCTCACCACCTAAAGCGATTGTTGCATCTAATGCATTTTTTACTTGAGTACCTGCATGAGCTACTACTGAAAAATCAGGGTTAGTAGAAGCTCCATTCATATAACGAGGGTTAGAAAATGCATTTGCAGTACCCCATAATAATTTTACTCCTGAAGCTTCTTGCTTTTGTTTAGCGTAATCAACAATTGCTGAAAGTCTTTTTTCTGATTCTAAAACTGTCGCACCTTCGTCCACTAAATCAAAATCATGGAAACAGTAATAAGGAAGACCTAGTTTTGTGAAAAATTCAAAAGCAAAATCCATTTTCATTTTTGCTTTCTCTACCGCATCACACACATTAGCATATGGAAAATCACGAGTACCAGGACCGAATGGATCACTACCTTCACCACACATGTTATGCCAGTATGCACCTGCAAATTTAAAGTGCTCTTTCATTGTTTTACCAGCGATAACTCTGTTCTCATCATAGTAGCGGAATGCTAATGGATTTTTTGATTCTGGACCTTCAAATTGAATTTTTCCGATACCTTGGAAGAATTCTTTTTCTCCTAATACTACTTTTTGTTCTGCTGTTTCTAACATGTCTTTGTTGTTTTAAATCTATATCTTAAAAATTTCTTTACCCCAATAAAGGAGTGTTTTCTTTTTTGAATTGTCTTGATAACACTTGCTAGTTAGAAACTATACCTATCTGATGTCAAATTTCAGTAGTAAAAAATGAAATGAAACCGTGTTCGCAACCGCTCCCGATACAATTTTCAGTACCAAAAACAGAGTTTTTTATTGTTTTTATAGAAAAATGAAAGACTATAAATCTTCTTAAAAAGACCCTGTTTTATTAAAAATTACAAACACATACGAAATGTACTTTTAATAGAAAAATAAAAAGTCCCGTACCTTCTTCTCCTGAGAGATTAAGTACGAGACCTATTACTGACTTCCTATCCTTTAATAAGGAGAAGAAGTTATATTTTAGTAAAAGTAAATTCACCTGCATTTGTAATCTTAATAAATTACCTGCTTGATCATTCACTGGGTTTTGAGAATCAATATATGTTCTATCTGCAATCACATACATTGCTACAAATTCAAATGCTCTATTTGGCTGCCACTCAACTCCAATTTTGTTTTTGAACAATTTTGGTGAGACTTTAAAGATAGTCTTACCTTTTTCTATTGCCTAAAATTGGTTGCAACTGTTTCTAGAATCTAAGCTTAATAAAGAAGATGAATAACCCTGTAATGATATTTGTGATAAATACCGATAGGGTTGCTGCTCGTTTATTTAATTTCAATATTTCTGCCATCGTGATCGTTACGATAAGTTGGAAACCAGAGATAGGAAGCATTCCTACAAAAGATCCAACAGCAAATCCTTTTGCAATAGCTTGAGGATCATCATTTATCAGAAATATTTCTTTTATAAAATTGTTGAGCTTTTTCATGATCGTTATTCAATTAGATGTAAATGTTAAGATTGATATTATCAGGCTACCGATATAAATTTAGCGATGACAACCATGTTAAATATTAAGTGTTTTATTTTCTTTTGTTATTCAATTTTACGCCTTCTTTGCAGGAGTGTTAGTTAGCTTATCTTGAATTGTCGTATTAGATTTTGAATTGTAGAAAAAATAAGTTGAATTGTTGAGAGTAGATTCCGAGTATTTAACTTACTTATATACAGTGCTGTATGATTTCTTATAGTACTTAATAATAGACTATTGCCACCATGACTTCTGTTGCAAAAAACAGTATAGCCGTTTACCATTTCATTAATAGTACAGGAAAGATTAATGGACTTATGATGAACTTAAGGAATAAAAAGTAAAGCAAAAAAAAGAGGCTGTTTCATAAACTAATTATGAAATGCCTCATCTTAAATTGTGGTAATAAATTATTTGATGCTTGTTGATGATACCGATATTAATCAATTAAAGGGTAACTTTCCCATGGTTTAAGACTATTTAATGCCAGAACTATTTGGCAACCCAACAAAGCGTATTTATCATTAACAATATTACATAGTGGAGATTCATCTCTCATTTTATCATACGCTCTATTCCTTTCAATGTATTTGATTATTTCAAGATGGTTCTGTAAATATTCATCTTGTATTCTTTCAATTTTATCAAAATCATTATTTAAACAGGCAATTGTATATACTTCAATTGTATCATGCATAGACTTACATTTTGATAGACCCAGTTGGTAATCCTTTTTCAATGCTAATTGATAAAAATCCGTATTTGGTGAATTGAATAAATTAAGGTATGTCTCCTGTGACTCAATTTTATATTTCTTCTTCAGATATTCTACATCTGGATATTCAAAAGTTTCAATAACTAATTCTTTTTGGAAGCCTATCGAAATATCAACTTTAATAGTATTCAACAAAGTATAAATTTTTTTATATAAGTTTTCGAACCCTAATAAGTAACATACTTCAAATAAAATTTCTAAATCTTGCCTTGAAATCCAATGTATACTTGTATCAATTGTATTTTGAATATTTTCTAATTCATTATTTAGAATTTCTTCTTGATCTATCATTTTATTAGTTTGTTAATTTTATGATTAGCTTACAAAATATACTATTACAAATTTCCGACTTTAAAAGGGGTATCAACATTTTCAAAATGATCTTTAATTTTTAGTCAATAGCGTCCTAAACGTTTAAAAAAGTGTGAGAAAAGTTTAAGTATCTCAATTAACTTTGAGTTGCATAAAAAAAACATATTCTCACA
>NZ_JBSWYJ010000064.1:0-21306 GCF_056161045.1 Flammeovirga sp. AWQ4_249 | reverse complement strand
GTACTGGGTTAACCCCCGGGAGAGTAAGTCGGCGCCACATTCATTAAATATAGAAGGTTAGTTAACACAAGATGTTGACTAACCTTTTTTTTATGGCTAAATTATGTAATAATTTGTTAATCAGTATTTTATAGTGAGATTTTACTATTTTTTTAACGTTCTGATTATTACATTTGTAGCTACTAGTTAGGCTAACAGTCTTCTGTATTTCAGCGAGTTATTTTTTGGCTGCAATGCAGAGACGAATCTTATAAATATAAAATTTCACTAAAGTGACTAAAGCAGAAGTAATCACAGAAATTCTCAGAAAAATTGAGAAACGTCAAGAAGCACAAACTTCAAACGCAGCAACTATGGTTGAAGTAGATAAAGAAGTAGTAGGACAAGTTTTAGAAGACTTCTTTAATGTAGTGAAGGACAAAATGGCTGAAGGTAACAATATCTATATCCGTCGTTTTGGTAGCTTTGTAAACAAAAAGCGTGCAAGCAAAAAAGGTAGAGATATCTCAAGAGGTGAGATTATTCCAATTCCTGAGCACTTCATTCCAAGCTTCAAACCATCTAAAGAGTTTGTTGAAAAAATTAAAGGTAGTGACAAAGTACGTTTGATCAACGA
This sequence comes from Flammeovirga sp. AWQ4_249, assembly GCF_056161045.1. Taxonomy (NCBI): domain Bacteria; kingdom Pseudomonadati; phylum Bacteroidota; class Cytophagia; order Cytophagales; family Flammeovirgaceae; genus Flammeovirga; species Flammeovirga sp. AWQ4_249. The sequence goes on along the minus strand of NZ_JBSWYJ010000064.1, from coordinate 20,690 downwards.
AAACTAGTACTTAGTTACAAAGAATTGCATAAATTGTCCGCATCTTTGAAATGAAGATGCGGACTTTTTTTTAACACCTTATTTTTATGGGAACTAAACAATATATATTACTTGGAGGAGGTATCGTTCTTATCATAATTCTTGCCTTACTTCCAAAAGCTGTAATAACTGACAATAGTAGTAATGTAGCTGAAGCATCAACGGAACAACATTCAGCTGATGATGGTCATGACCATAGTAGTAATAATTCAACTGATAATAGTATGGCGCATTCTTCTACACTACCAGCAGATACACAAGCAACTTTAGATCAGTTTAAATCTAATTTTGAGAATGCATCTAGCATTGAAGAAAAAGAAAAAGTAGCTAATGAAGCATATGACCTTTTGCTAAGAATGAATAAATTTGAATTAGCAGGAGATTGGAAGTTGGCTTTGTATGGAGCTTCAGAAAATACCAAAGATTTAAGAGCAGCTGCTGATGCATATTATGATGCTTATACATTTGCGATGTCTCAAGAGCGATCAGCTCAAATGGCATTAAAGGCACAAAAACAATATCAAGCACTTGTTGATAAAGATTCGAAAGATTTAGATGCAAAAGTAAAACTTGGAATGACATACATGACTTCTGCTGCACCAATGCAAGGTATTGGTATAATCAGAGAAGTTATTGCTGAAGATCCAAACCATCAATTAGCTTTATTCAACTTAGGTTTATTATCTATTCAATCTGGACAATACGATAAAGCAATTAATCGTTTCCTGAAATTAAAAAAATTATATCCTGATGATATGGAAGCTAGATTCTATTTGGCTATTTCATTGAAAGAAACAGGTAGTGAAGACAAAGCAATCGATGAACTAAAATATATTAATAAAAACGCTGATTCTGAGGAAATTCGTGCTACGGCACAGCAATATCTCGCTGATTGGGTGAATTAATGTAAATAAATGGAGGAATTTTGAATTTAAATTCGACTTTCTCCTTTTTTTGTTCTAAATTGCGCATTCGTTCTAGGGATAATATTATCCTTTGAATGAATTATAAAGAAAAGATTTAAAACACTTAACCTGTAAGAATATGCCTTGCGGTAAGAAAAGAAAAAGACATAAGATCGCGACTCACAAGAGAAAGAAAAGACTTAGAAAGAACAGACACAAGAAAAAGTAATGTTCTAGTCGCACTTACTAATAACCTTGCTCTAGTGAATCTAGGACAAGGTTTTTCATTATCTTAGAAAAAGAATTATTTTAGTATAGTAAAACGTTACTATACATTTTCATAGATTTATTGTTAACCTTAAACTTTTATTGAGTTGAGTAATGAACTAGTTATTAATTCAACTCCTGAGGGCAGTAGAATTGCCCTTATGCGAGATAAAAGTCTGGTGGAACTTCACTATGATAATGACGAAACAAAATTTCAAGTAGGGGACATCTATTTAGGTGTTGTAAGAAAAGTAGTGCCCGGTTTAAATGCTGCCTTCATTGATATCGGATATGATAAAGATGCTTTTCTTCATTATTTGGATTTGGGACCTAAAGTCCGATCTCTATTGAAATATATCAAGCTTGCACAAGGTAAACACCACAAACATGTGAGTGAAAACCTAAAGCAGTTTCGTTTGGAACCTGAAATTGATAAACTCGGCAAAATCAATGATGTGCTAAAACAAAATCAAAAGATTTTAGTACAAGTGGTTAAAGAACCGATTTCAACAAAAGGACCAAGATTATCTTGTGAACTTTCTTTAGCAGGTAGATACCTGGTTTTAGTTCCTTTTAGCAATACTGTAAACATTTCAAAGAAAATTACTGACGCTGGTGAGAGAAGAAGACTTCTTAAGCTAGTGAACTCTATACGCCCAGAGAATTTCGGAGTTATTATTAGAACTGTTGCAGAGAATAAAGATGTCTCTGAATTAGATAAAGATTTAAGAGATTTAGTTGCTAAATGGGGTGAAGGAGTAGGCAAATTAAAAGTTGCCACACCTAAAGAAAAAGTAATCGGTGAAATGAACCGTGCAACTTCTATGTTAAGGGATATATTGAATGAATCATTCGATAGTATCACTGTAGATGATAAAGAAGTGTACGATGAAATTAGAAGGTTCATTTTACAAATCGCACCAGACAAAGCAGGAATAGTTAAACATTATTCAGGCAAAACAAAGCTTTTTGAACATCAAGGTATCGAAAAGCAATTAAAAACCCTCTTTGGTCAGACTGTTAGCTTAGGAAGCGGTGGTTATTTAGTCATCGAACATACTGAAGCACTACATGTAATTGATGTAAACAGTGGTAATAAGTCGAATGCAGAGAACAATCAAGAAGCTACTGCATTCAACGTTAATCTAGAGGCTGCTACAGAAATCGCCAGACAATTACGTTTACGTGATATGGGAGGCATCATCGTTGTTGACTTCATTGATATGAAGAAAGCTGAACACAAACAGAAGTTGTATCAGCATATTAAACAAGAGATGAAAGCAGATCGCTCTAAACATACTGTATTACCATTGAGTAAATTTGGCTTAATGCAGATCACAAGGCAGCGTGTGAGACCTGAATTAAGTATTGTAACTAAGGAGAAGTGTCCAACTTGTAATGGCACAGGTAAGATAACAGCATCTATCGCTATTGCTGATCAAATAGAGTCAGAAGTGATGTACTTGTTAGAGAAGCAAAACGATGCGAAATTTAAGCTAGGAGTTCATCCTTACCTTTATGCTTATTTTACTTCTGGATTCCCTTCACTTAGAATGAAATGGTTCTTTAAACATTTCAAATGGATCAAAATCTACGCAGATTCTTCTCTTGGATTATCTGAATACAAGTTTTTTGATCATCATGATGAAGAAATTTCTTTAAAATGATTTGATTAGCTTCTATCGCACAAGATGTGGTAGAAGCTTTTCTATCAAAATACATATTAACAAATTATCATATGAAGATTTATATATGATGACTACCTTTGTTAAGTTTTAAATAATTAACCAATAATATTATGTCAAAATTTACTAACTTAATCAGGAATTCAGAAGTACCTGTTCTTGTTGATTTTTATGCAGACTGGTGTCAACCTTGTCATATGATTGCACCAACTATTAAATCTGTAAAATCTAAATTAGGTGATCGAATTAAGATCCTTAAAATTAATTCAGATAAAAATCAAAAAGCAATGCTTCGTTACCAAGTAAGAAGTATACCTACATTGATTTTATTTCATAAAGGAAAAATACTGTGGAGAAATTCAGGTGTGATTCCAGAACATGAATTAATGAAGGTCTTAGAGAAACATACTTAATTCAATACGACAATAACTACAATTATCACTACAACTCTACTATTGTAATGTCTAACATACCATCTATTAATGAAGAAGTGATTCAAGCTTCTCCTCTAGCAATAATGATACAATCTTGTGAGGGTGTTTCGACAAACTCATGGATGGAATATATCCAAGCTTTATTGGCTATATCAGGAGCTGATGGAGAAATTTCTGAAGAAGAACTGCAATGGGTTTTTACTGATTTCCTTGATATAATAGGGGCTTCAGATGAACAGAAGGAAATGATTAAAGGATTTGATTATTTAAATATCAATCTTGAAGAACTCTTAAGCAACCTTCACATTGATGTACCAATGAATTATAAAAGGACTTTGGTATATGATGCAGTGATGATGGCTATGTCAGATGATGATTATGCCAAAGAAGAAAAAGAGGCGGTTTGGAAAGCTGCTGAGTTGTTAGGAATTCCTTATTTTATTGCAAGAACCATTGAAGGATTAGTGAATACTGAAAAGTCTTTAGGAATGATTCGTAAGTCTTTATTTGAACTAGAAGAAGATGCTGCTCATCCTATTATTGGTTTGCAAAGTATGAATATGAAGCCCGCTTCAGTTCTAGAAAGAAATACTTTTGGTATTAAATTAACTTGTGAGGAAACTCAATTGAATTATGGATATGCATTGATGATAATTGCAGGGGCAGATGGAGAAGTATCAGATGATGAGAAAAAATGGTATCTAGAACAGTTTGTAAAAGTTTCAGAGACTCCAGATCATATTGCTCAACAGGTTATTGCTTATGATTATGAAAATGGTGATTTAAGAGAAGTTCTTGATAATCTAAAAGTGGATGTAACGATTAATTTTAAAAGAACATTACTTTATAATGCTGTAAAAATGGCAAGTGCTGACATGAGTTTTCCTGAACAAGAAAGGGAAGCAACTGAAAAGGTCGCGGAGTTTTTAGATATTTCTCCTGATATTGCACAAACTATTCATTATCTAGTTGACACAGAGGCAAAAATTTCAAAAATGAGACTAACATTATTTGAATATAAATAAAAAAGGCATTGTAAATTTCGTATTTACAATGCCTTTTTCGCTTTAGTATTGATCAATGATATTGTTATAAACCAAAGCTTTTTAGTATATCATTACCAAAAGCAAAAATCATAATTGATAATAGTAGTAGCATACCAAATTGTTGTGCGACCATAAGCACCTTTTCAGAAGGTTTCTTTCCTGTAATCATTTCATACATTAAAAACATTACATGACCACCATCTAATGCAGGTATTGGTAACATATTCATAAATGCTAATACCATAGATAGAATACCTGTTATTGACCAGAAAGAATACCAATTCCATTTACCACCATAAACTTTGGCAATTCCAATTGGACTACTTACTGATTTTCTAGCTGAAATATCTCCACTGAAAATTTTATTAAAAGCTAATACTTGACCAGTAATAACACCAAATGCATTCTTAGTTCCTACAGGAATTGCTTCTAATAAAGTATACTTTTTATATTCAATATTTAATGGTTTCATTTGAAATCCAATTGTACCTTCTTTAGAAACATGAACATCAAGTTTTACAGGTTCATTATTTCTTAAAACGGTTAATTGAATGTCTGAATCAATGTTTTGTGCTAGAACTTTTTTAAATTCATTGAAGTAAGGTACTTTTTCATCATTGATAGCAACTGGAATATCGTCTTGTTTTAACCCTGCTTTTTCGGCAGGAGTACCACTAATTACTCGGTCTACTTTAAATGGATCTCTTGGAGAAATATACCATGTTTTTTGATTTTCTTCCTCACTCATATATTCCGCCATTTCTCTTGGTATATCTACTCTAACATCAGTACCATTTCTATCTACAGTTAAGTAACTGTCTGAAGCTAGTAAAAATTGAAGGTCAACAATTTCATCAAAGTTTTGAACAGGTTTTCCATTTGCATTTATGATTTTATCACCAGTACGAAGTCCTATTCTTTCGCCAAGTTTATTGGCATAGATACCATCTTTATTTACTTCAGAAATTGGATAAGTGATTTTTCCAGTGCTATAGGTCATACCAATGAAAATAATAATGCCAGTAATGACATTCATGATAACTCCTCCCAGCATCACAATTAATCTTTGCCAAGCAGGTTTTGATCTAAATTCCCATGGCTGAGGTTCACTTTCAAGGTCATCAACTCCTTTAGATTCATCAATCATTCCGGCAATATCAACATATCCACCCATAGGAAACCATCCTAATCCATATTCTGTATCTCCTTTTTTAAATTTAAAAATAGAGAATTTTAATAGATTTGGTAATGGGAACAAAAAGTCAAAAAATAAATAGAATTTATTGACACGAATCTTAAAAATTTTAGCCGCGAAAAAATGACCAAATTCGTGAATTCCAATTAATATAGATAACCCAAGTAACAATTGGGCGGTCATAATAAGTACTTCCATCTTTTAATATAATACATACAGCTCGATTTGAAATTAAATAAACTGTATGTCAATGATAATTTTTAATTATTTAGACCAAGATTTGGCCAATTCTCTTACTTGAAGATCAGTTTCAACATAATCTTCATAAGTAGGTGTTGTAATAAAGTTATATTCTTCCATGCAATATGCATTTAATGCTGCAATATCTAAGAATTTAATTTCATCATTTAAGAAACGCTCTACTGCAATTTCATTGGCTGCATTAAGAATACAAGCACTATTTCCTTTTTTCTCTAAAGCATTGTAGGCTAATTGAAGGTTTACGAATGTTTCTTTGTCTGGAGCTTCAAATGTTAAAGTGGGATAATTTAAAAAATTGAAACGTTCAAAATCAGAAGGTAATCGTTCAGGGTATCCTAAAGCATATTGAATAGGAAGTTTCATATCTGGTAAACCCATCTGAGCTTTCATACTTCCATCTTCAAATTGAACTAATGAGTGAACTATTGATTGTGGATGAACAATGACATCTATTTGATCAGCATTTACATCAAACAACCATTTCGCTTCAATAACTTCTAACCCTTTATTCATTAGTGAAGCAGAATCTATAGTGATTTTAGCTCCCATACTCCAATTAGGGTGTTTTAAAGCCTGAGCTTTCGTAACTTGTAAAAGTTCATCTCGTTTTTTACCTCTAAAAGGACCACCAGAAGCGGTTAATATGACTTTTTCAATTGGATTTTGCTCTTCACCAACAAGACATTGAAAGATAGCCGAATGTTCAGAATCGACAGGGATAATGGATACACCTTTATCTTTTGCCATTTGAGTAACAATTTCACCAGCTACAACTAATGTTTCTTTATTAGCTAGAGCAATTGTAATACCTTGTTCAATTGCGGTTAATGTTGGTTTTAATCCAGCATAACCGACAAGTGCAGTTAGGACAATATCAGAATGAGTATTGATTAATGCTTCACAAATGCCATCAATCGACGCTAAAACTTTTACATTTGTATCTTTAAGTCCTTCTTTTAAAGAAGAAAATTTATCTTCATTGCCAATAATGGCATACTTTGGTTGAAACTCAATACATTGCTGAATGAGAAGATCGACATTATTTCCAGCAGTTAGAATGCTTACAGAAAATAAAGAGGAATTGGCTCTTATTACATCTAAGGCTTGTGTGCCAATTGACCCTGTAGATCCTAGGATTGCAATTGATTTTAAAGTCATCAAATCTATCTTTTTATGCATTTTCAAGAATGCTAATTTATTTCGAGAATGCAATTTAATATCAATTACTATTCTTACTCTATTTTTTAGCATTTCATTACAAACATTTTCGTGTTTTGGGCAAGAAAAACAGATTTCGCTTGAAGAATCATGGAAAGAAATAACTACAAAGAACAATGTGAGTATGTTTGCTCTGAAAAAATCACCTATAGCATTAGAAGATACATATGCTATTTTGAAGTTAGCAAATACAGATTCTTTGTATACAAAAAGTATTGAATTACGATTGGAGGCATTAGTTGATGAAACTTATCTAATTATTGAAAAGAAATTAAACCTACCTCCTTTAGAAGATATAATTCTGCAGAAAAAAATGGGAAAAGGAAATTATAAAGTAAGTGTTTCTCCTATTTTATTTAGAGTAGAAGATCAAATTGAATAGCTAATAGATTAATAAATAATTATAACAAATCCTTGTTATTTAAAAATAAAATGAAACACCAATTTTACTATTGGATATATGTGAGTTAAGTTGTTAATTTGAGCATTCAAAATTCGTCCTTAGAGACGACCATTTTATAATCACACATAGATATATTAAAATTATGAATTTCCCAGCAGAATTAAAGTATACAAAAGACCACGAATGGTTAAGAGTAGAAGGTGAATTTGCATATATCGGTATTACTGAATTTGCACAAAGTGAGTTAGGGGATATTGTATATATTGATATTACTTCTGAGGACGAAGAAGTAGCAGAAGGAGAAGTATTTGGATCAGTAGAAGCTGTGAAAACTGTTTCAGATTTATTCATGCCTGTTAATGGTGAAGTGGTTGAAGTAAATGAGGCAATCGATGGAGCTCCTGAATTAGTAAACTCAGATCCTTATGGTGAAGGTTGGATGATTAAAGTAAAAATGTCTGATCCTTCTGAGGCTGATGCTCTATTAGATAGTGATGCATATCAGAAAGAAATTGAAGGATAATTCCTTTTAAATGAAATAAAAAAAGAGTTGAGCAGTAAAAAGTTCAACTCTTTTTTTCTAGATTAATATTTCTAATCATATAAAATTCATCTATATGCATTTTTATACAGGTAAAGTTTATTTTGAACTAAGAAGTCATTTATATAAACATCCACAGGAATACAATTTTATTGTTTATGGAAATGCATCAGCAGAGACAATTTGGTCTAGATATTTGTCTGCAGAAAATGGAGATATATCTGGTGCTCCAAAATATCTTTTTTATACTCATAATTATGAAAAAGAGAGAAAGTCTTTAATCAATAAATTTCAAGTAAGAATTGCAGGTGGTGGAATAGTATATCAAAAAGATAAACTTTTAGTGATTCTACGAAATGGGATATATGATTTACCAAAAGGACATTTAGATCCAGGAGAAACGATAGAAGAGTGTGCTGTTAGAGAAGTAGAAGAAGAAACAGGTGTTAAGGCTTCTTCAGAAGATTTATTAGTTGAAACATTCCATACTTACGTATACAAAGGAAATCATGTATTAAAACATACCTTTTGGTATAAAATGATTGTAGTTGAAGAAGATCAAGTTTTAATTCCTCAAGAAGAAGAAGGTATTGAAGCAATAGAATGGTTATCTTCTAGTGAAATTAAAGATAAAGTTTGGGGGAATACCTACAAATCAATTAAGGAGGTATTCATTATATGTGGTATTTAATAGTTTTTTGTGAATAAAATTTCAAAAATATTTCCTTTCCTACTCATCATTATTGTAATGTTGAGTTTATCGTCCCATGCACAAAAATTGGAACCTGTTTTGGATGAAAGTTCCAACTTGTATGGATATAAAAAAGTAGGCGATGATAAATGGATTATTCCAGCTACATATTTTAAAGCATTTTCGTTTAGTACAAATGGTGTAGCTGTTGTTAGGGAGATTGAAGGATTTTCTTTAATCAATAATAAAGGAAAAAAAATAACAAAAACTCATTATGATAGAATGGGTTGGTCAAATGACGCTGATACTACGTTAGCTCCATTATTTTATGGTAATTTTATTGGTGTTAGAATAAAGAATAAATGGGGAGTAATTAATACAAAAGGTAAAGAAGTTACGATCCCTTCTTTTCAAACTTTAAATTATTTTGATAACGGTGCTTCTATTGTTAGTAACAATGATAGATATGGTGCATTGAATACAAACGGAGAATTAGTTATCCCTACAACTTTTCAAAAACTTAGACCTTTAGCGGGAGGTCTTCCTTTTTTAGTGGCAACAAACGACAATCTAGAAGGAGTAGTCAATTTAGAAGGTGACTGGATACTAGGGTTGGAGTTTATCAGTATTAAATGGGCAGGAAAGAAACTCATTGCTGCAATGACACAAAAGGGTGAATGGATTTTTGTGGACCATGATGGTAATCGTTATTCTGACGAAGAATATACAGACTGGAAATGGTATTATAAGGAGAATAAATTACTATTAAACCAACAAGGACGCTATGGTTTATTAGATGAAGACACAAAGGAAATATACCCAACAATTTATAAAGAAATTACTTTCACAGATTCATCAATAATAGCTCAAAGTTACCCAACACTTGAATTGGGAACTATTGATGGGGCATTTTATTCAAAATGGCATTGTGATAGTTTATCTTATGCTGGAGATGACCTCGTGAGGTATTATACATCAGGAAAAGTAGGAGTTGCTAATGTTTATGGTCAAAATAAATTTTATGACTTTTATGATGAAGTTGGTGATTTTATAGATGGTCAAGCTATTGTAAAAAAGAGAAATAAATTTGGTGTTTGTGATTCTCTAGGTGCACTTATTATTCCTGTAGAGTATACAAACCTTAAAAGAATGCCGACAGGACATTATTGGACTTTGGATATTGAAAATTACCCTGATGTATTTGATCATAAAGGTGTGAATTTAACTATGCATAAATATGACATGGTTGGTGAATATTCTCAAGGTAAATACTTAGTAAGAAGAGCAAGGTTATATGGTTATTTAGACTCAGATTTAAATGAATGGGTAGCTCCTCAATACAAAGATGCTGAATCTTTTGTGGGGCCATATGCTGTTGTAAGGACATCAGATTATTATGGAGTAATTGATTTAGATAAAAAATGGGTGATTACTCCGATTATTGATCGATTGATGACAATTTCTGAAGGATTATTTTATTATGAAGATAATCAACAATGGGGAACACTTGACATAGACGGAATAGAGTGGTTTCGAACAGATTCAGCCACAATGGAATCGTTTCATGAAGGGTATGTAGTCATGAAAAAGAGAGGGAATTATGGTTTGTTGACAAGTACAGGTAAACAAACACTTTCCACTTTGTATGATTCTTTGAATTTGGATTATTTATCGGCGGGAAGAGTTGAGATGTATCTAGATAGTACTTGGCTTTACAAAGAAGTAGATGATTTTGAAGGAGAACCCTCTAGAGATGCTTATACATTATACGATACAACACATTACCCTTCGGAAGGCTATTCAATTGTAAAAATGGGAGGGAAATATGGTTTTATGGACTATTTAGGTCGATTAAGGCTTTCTTGTAGATACGATAATGTAAAAGACTTTTCAGAAGGGTTGGCCCCGTTTGCTTTAAATCATAAATGGGGATTTATCAATAAAGAAGATATTATTGTTCTTCAGCCAAGATATGAAGATTTAGAAGGGTTAGTAGAAAATGCAGCAAAAGCTAAATCTAGAGGCTTATGGGGAGCTATAGATCCATCAGGAAAAGAAGTGATTCCTTTCAAATATGAAAATGTAGAGAGAACTCCTTATAATAATTGGTACATCTGGGAAAAAGGTGGAAAAATGGGGATTTATGAACCCGGAGGAATCAAAGGGATTTATGGTAAATATGATAAAATAATAGATCTTGGAGATAGTTATGTAAAAGTATACAGAGACTATATGTGTGGAATAGACCGTATAGACGGTTACAGTACTTGGTCTATAAAATATTACAGCGTGAATCTTCATGAAAATAGGCATTGGGTAAGTATGGAGATTGCTAGACCTAAAAAAATTGAAACCTCATTATAATTTATTAAATACAATATCGTAACTAATTGATTTTTAAGGTAGTTAAACTAAATATAATCCAGCACGATAAAGTTTAGAACCTACCATGAAAATCTTTCCTTTCTTAATTATTTTAATTATTTCAACATCTTTCAAAATTTTAGAACCTCAAAATGAAGTTCATATTTTACATTTTGAATCACCTTCAGAGGTGTTAAAAGATGGAGTATTAGTTGAAAGATATTCAACAGGAAGCATGGATCTTTATAAATTGAATTAAAAAAAAGTAGCTATACATAAAAAAAAGGCTTTTCTTCACGTTATTGTTGAAGGAAAGCCTTTTTTATTTTTTGCTTTCACTACTATAGAACATATCCAAACATGACTAAAATAAGACTCTTAAACAGAGACGCATTATTGGGAACTATCTTTGTTTTCCTATTTATGGGTCTTCTGCAAGCTTCAAATCTACAAATCGAAGTCTTGAATGTTTTTGAACAAGTGTTTGAAAACTTTGAACTTACAGATATTTATTATTCAAAACTCCAAGAAAATGAATCTTTCGAAAAAGATGTAGTCATAGTTAATATTGGCAATCTTGATCGAAAAGGTATTGCGAAGCAAATAAATAAACTTGCTGCAGCGAAGCCCAAAGTAATGGGGATTGATGCTACTTTTTATGGACCAAGACCAAAGGATCCAGCAGGAGACTTTCTATTAGCTCAAGCTTTAAGAATGGTAGGAGATAATTTTGTGATGGCTACAAGTCCGGATCATTGGAATCCAACAACCTCTAAATTTGATACTTTGAGAATGTCTTATGCTCCATTTGTTGCAAAAACAGATCACGCTCATGTTTTTACGGGTATATTAACAGAGGAAGAGTTTACAACCTGGAGGGAGTTTCCTGTTTATGTTGATCTTAAAAATGGAGAGAAAGAATATGCTTTAGCCGTCAAAATGGCTGAGAAATTTGCACCTGAAAAAACAGCCAAATTTTTAGCTAGAAATAATCAAACAGAACCGATTTATTTTAAAGGAAATTTTGATAAATATCTAAAAATAGACATTGAGGATTTCAATGACCCAGATAAAGATTTCTCTTTCATAAAAGATAAAATTGTATTGATGGGATACATGGGAGATGGATATACTTCACCTCACTGGGATGAAGATAAATTTTTCACACCTTTAAATAGTAATTTAGTAGGTAGAGGTTATCCAGATATGTATGGAGTAGTTGTTCATGCTAATATTATTTCGATGATTTTGAATGAGAAAGAGATAGATATGATGCCAGATTGGTTAAGTTATTTATTGGCCTTCTTATTATGTTATTTTAATGCAGTTATTTTCATGTGGATTGTTGAAAATAGAAATTTATCTGTTTGGTACAATGCAATTACGAAGTCTATCCAATTGATAGAAGCTATCATAATTTTATTTTTATCATCGATTTTATTTGGTTCATTCCATTACCATGCAAATTTCACATTGTTATTCTTGATAATATTACTTTCGGGAGATTTAATTGAAATATTTGCGGAAATTCTGCTTAGAGTTTTTTACGGAGTTAAAAAGAAATGGAAAAAGTAAATCAATTCATTAAATTGTGAATAACTTTTAATTTATATTTTACGTAAAACAAACTACAAAAAAATTTTTAGAAACTTCTGAATATAAAATATATACAAACTATGAAGATTAAATTATTAACCAGCATTATCTTAAGTCTCTTTTTAATAACATCGGTCTACTCGCAAGAGGCAAAGTTTATGGTTCTAGGAGCCAAAGGTGATATAAAAGTAGATGGAAAGAAAATTCAGACAGGAGATATGCTCTTATCGGGTCAATCAGTAGAAGTATCAGGAAGTGCTCCTTACTTAGGTTTAGCATCTATTATGGGTGGTACTATGGAGTTAAAAAAAGGTGGTACTTATAAAGTTGACGATTTAGAAAAAGATTTAGGCTCTCAAGAAAGTGATCTTGTTTCAAAATATGTAGATTTCATTAAAGATGAACTTACAGGTTCTGGTGAAACAGCATCTACTAAAGCAAAATATGGATCTGTTACTCGTTCTTTAAAGAAAAAGCCAATATTTTTCTATATCCCTATAAACTCAAATGCGATTAAATCAGAAATTAATCTTACTTGGGCATTAAAGGGAAATAGCGATGAAAAAGATGCAGCTTTTAAAATTTACATTAAAGATAGAAAACATCATGTACTAATTGAAGATGATGTAACGGGTGCAGAATACAAGTTAGATTTAAATGATCCGAAATTAAAAGATCAGAAATATCTTTTCTATTATGTTGAGGATGCAAAAAATAATAAAATAGCATCTGATTTGTATGCTTTTACTGTTTATGCGAATGGAGATTCTGATGAAACAGCACAGGAAATTCAAAAGCTAAAGCAAAATAATACAGCTATAGGTCAATTGATCTTAGCTAAATTCTATGAAGAAAAAGGATTTATTGTAAATGCATCAACAGCATATGAACAAGCTATTGACTTATCTAATGGAGATGCTCAATTCGTAAAACTTTACGAAAATTTCCAATCAAGATACGGAAGTTAATAACTAGGATTTGAATGCAACGAACATTATTAAGCCATTAAAGCGAGAGTTTTAATGGCTTTTATTTTTATCCAATTGCTTACGGATGGAATTAGTGAAAATCTGACTTAAACCTACTATTGATAAAACAATTAAGCCTCCGATGACCATTTGTGTAATCGTATTTGAGCTACTGTTACCGATATCTTGAATATTTTCGATAGACATACCAAACCATACAGACACTAAAGTTCTTGGTAACATCCCTACTAAACTACCAATTAAAAAAGCATGTATTGGCGTCTTGGCCCATGCTAATAATAAATTACTTAAAGCGAAAGGAAGGATGGGTGATAACTTTGTAAATGCAACAATCTTGTAAGGAGACTCATGTACAGTATTTATAATTGCATTAGCTATAGGATATTTTTCGATTGATTTATTAAATTTTCCTTGATCAATCCATTTTACTAAAATATAACAAATTAATGCAGCTGTCATATAGGAAGGAATCATACCATATAATGCTTGCCATCCTAGAAAATATCCAGAAAACAACGCCATAAATGTTGTAGGTGTTAATGCTAACGCCATTGTAATACTAGAGATAAAAAAGAAGACAATCCATTCGTAAATTGTAAAATTTGTAATTTGATCTTGGTACTTATATCCAAGTGTTGCAATCGTTGAACTCGTCAATAATGGCAAAATACTCAATCCTCCACCTACAGAAAAAGAAGATTTATTTTTATCGAAAACCTCTTTTATAGCCTTAAAACCCATATAACTTTTAAATAAATGTCAATTATTAAGCTGCAAAGTAAAAAAAAACTATTTAAAGTTGTGTAATTAATTTTCTGCTTCTATATTTGCATCGCTTTTATCAGAAACGGTGTTTAAGATATAAGCAAAAGGCCTCATTAGCTCAGCTGGTAGAGCAACTGATTTGTAATCAGTAGGTCACTGGTTCGACTCCGGTATGAGGCTCTCTTTTCTTTACAAACGTGTAAAGATATTTAAAATATAATCTTGAAGCCTCATTAGCTCAGCTGGTAGAGCAACTGATTTGTAATCAGTAGGTCACTGGTTCGACTCCGGTATGAGGCTCAATTTTACTTCAAACGTTCACAAGTCGTGTGGACTGATTTGAGAAGCCTCATTAGCTCAGCTGGTAGAGCAACTGATTTGTAATCAGTAGGTCACTGGTTCGACTCCGGTATGAGGCTCAAGTCTTGGAGTCAGGCAATTTGGAAACAAATTCGGCGCTGGGTTAAAGACGAAATATGGTATTGCCTCATTAGCTCAGCTGGTAGAGCAACTGATTTGTAATCAGTAGGTCACTGGTTCGACTCCGGTATGAGGCTCATAGTAATGAAAACCCTTTTGAAAGCTGAATTATCAACTTAGTTGATGATAATGCTTTTGAGTGGGTTTTTTTCATTATTTAAGTATTTAGGTAATGGAATTTTCGTTAATGATCTAGAACTTAATTAACTTAAGTGGTTGATTATTTGGTGATTAGGAAATTATTTAAGTATTTGCGGACTCGTTAATTTTAAAATATAAGAAGATGTCAAGAATCTGCGATATTACAGGTAAAAGAACGAGAGTTGGTAATAATGTTTCTCACGCAAACAATAAGACCAAACGTAAGTTCTACCCTAACTTGCACAAAAAACGTTTCTACATTCCTGAAGAGGATCGTTGGGTAACGTTAAAAGTTTCTTCAAGTGCTTTGAGAACAATCAACAAGAACGGTATTTCTGCTGTCTTGAAAAAAGCACGTAAAGAAGGTAAAACTATCTAGTTTAATCTTGGTTTAATTTCGGTATCAATTACCAAAAAGAATAAGTCATGGCTAAGAAAGGCAACAGAGTACAAGTGATCCTTGAGTGCACTGAGCACAAAGCATCTGGTCAATCAGGTACTTCAAGATACATCACTACAAAAAACCGTAAGAACACTCCAGATCGTCTAGAGAGACGTAAGTTCAATCCGGTATTAAAGAAATACACAATTCACCGTGAAATTAAGTAATTATGGCTAAGAAAGTAGTAGCAACACTTAAGAAAGAAGGTGGCGTTAAATACGCTAAAGTGGTGAAAGCAGTGAAATCTCCAAAAACGGGTGCTTACACGTTCAAAGAAGAGATTATCATGGAAGATCAAGTAAAAGATTACTTAGCAAAGTAATTTGCTTGCTTCAAGCTTTACATTTCTTTCGAAAAAACCCTGCAACAAGATTGTAGGGTTTTTTGTTATATTTATACAGATGTAATTTTTACATTTCTATTGACTTTGATAGTAATTGTAAATCAAATACATTCAGAGGGATAGATCTATATCACTTTTTTGGGATTCTAACTTTTTGAGCGTTATTTTCGCATTGAAGTGAAGGGTTTACCTTGATTATTTATTATTAGATTTAATTAGTAGCAACAATGGGCTTCTTTAAAAAATTTTTTGGAAAATCAGAGATTACTGAGGAGGAGAAAGAAAACCTGGATAAAGGTTTAGAAAAATCTCGTGGTACTTTGTTTGATAAGCTTAGCAAAGCAGTAGCTGGTAAATCTAAGGTAGATGACGAGGTGTTAGATAACCTTGAAGAAATTTTGGTAACTTCAGACGTTGGTGTTGAAACAACGTTGAAGATTATCGATCGTATAGAAGAAAGAGTTGCTAAAGACAAGTATGTCAATGCAACTGAACTTAATCAAATTTTATACGAAGAAATAGCAGGACTTTTAGATGAAAATAAAAGTGCTGATGTAGATGGTTACACAATTCCAGAAGGAATTGAAGGACCATATGTGATGTTGGTAGTAGGGGTGAATGGTGTTGGTAAAACAACAACTATTGGTAAACTTTCTGCTAAGTTTAAAGAGAAAGGTTACAAAGTGGTCTTAGGTGCAGCGGATACATTTAGAGCCGCAGCTGTAGATCAACTTAAACTTTGGGGTGAACGTACCGGTGTTGATGTAGTAGCAAAAGGAATGAATGTTGATCCTTCTTCTGTAGCTTTTGAAGCTGTGAAAAAAGGAGTTGAATCAAATGCTGATGTTATTATAGTAGATACAGCAGGTCGTTTACATAATAAAGTAAACCTGATGAATGAGTTGTCTAAAATTAAAAGATCAATGCAAAAAGTAGCTCCTGGAGTTCCACATGATGTAATTTTAGTATTAGATGGTTCTACGGGTCAAAATGCAGTGAATCAAGCTAGAGAATTTACAAAAGCAACTGAAGTAACTGGTTTAGCAATTACTAAACTAGACGGTACTGCAAAAGGTGGTGTTGTAATCGGTATTTCAGATGAATTTAAAATTCCAGTAAAATATATTGGTGTGGGTGAAGGTGTTGATCATTTACAGGCATTCAGAAAAATGGACTTCGTCGAATCTCTTTTCGGCGGGAGAGATGCTACAAAATCTCAATAACTTTTAAACGCATATTAAAAGCCATGTATTGGGACGAATACATGGCTTTTTTGTATAATTTCATTTAGAAAAGATTTTTTTGAATTTCTACTTTCTATTAAGTGGATTTAACTAACAGATAAACTATGAGACCAAACAAAATAACTATTATTGGAGGTGGAAACTTAGGTAAAGCAATTGCTGAAGGATTGATCATCAGTGAATATATTGCTCCAACTAATTTGACGGTCACTAGAAGAAATACAAAATTACTTCAATCTCTATCAGAGAAAGGAGTAAATGTATCTTCCAATAATGTTGAAGCCGTAAAAGATGCCGATTTAATAATCCTAGCTATTAAACCATTTCAGATAAAACAGATAATGGAGCAAATCAAGGATTCTCTTACAGAAAATCAAGTCGTTTCTTCTGTTGTGACAGGTGTATCTTTAAATGATATGTCGTCTGTTTTAGGAAGTCAACAACCTGTTTTTCGTTCAATGCCAAATACAGCAATTGCAATTAGAGAATCAATGACTTGTATTTCTACAGTTAATGGAACGGAAGAGCAAAAAGAAATGTTAGTTGAATTGTTTTCGCAATTAGGGGAAGCAATAATTATTGACGAAAGTTTAATGGCTGCAGCGACTGTTTTAGGAGCAAGTGGAATTGCATATGCTATGAGATTTATTAGAGCAGCATCACAAGGAGGTATCGAAATTGGTTTTGGTGCTCAAGTTTCTCAACTTATTGCAGCCCAAACAGTAAAAGGGGCAGCATCTTTATTGATGGAAACAGGAAATCATCCTGAACATGAAATTGATAAAGTAACGACACCAAAAGGGTGTACAATTGCAGGACTAAATGAAATGGAACATCAAGGATTTAGTTCTTCATTAATTAGCGGAGTAAAGACGTCTTTTAAAGCAATTGATGTGATAAAAGATGATTTTGATAAAAAATAGTGTGTAAATTTTAATAATTAACGAATTAATAAAGTGAAAAAGATTGCCGTGTTTACATCAGGGGGTGATGCTCCCGGAATGAATGCTTGTGTTAGAGCTGTTGTGAGAACAGCAATATATCATGGAATTGAAGTAGTAGGTATTAGAAGAGGATATAGAGGAATGATTGATGCGGACTTTGTACCAATGCAATCACACTCAGTAAGTGATATTATCGGTCTTGGTGGTACAATTTTAAAATCAGCAAGATGTGATGAATTTAGAGACATCAAATGGAGAAAAATCGCTTATGAAAACTGTATAAAGGAAGGGATAGATGGTTTAGTAGCGATTGGAGGTAATGGTACTTTCACAGGTGCTAAATTATTAATGGAAAACTTTGGAATCCCTACTATAGGTTGTCCAGGTACTATTGATAATGATTTATTCGGTACTGATTATACAATTGGATTTGATACAGCAGTAAATACTGCTCTTGATGCAATAGATAAAATTAGAGATACTGCAGCTTCTCATGATCGTGTATTCTTCGTAGAAGTGATGGGTAGAGATGCTGGATTTATCGCTATGCAATCAGGAATTGGCGGTGGTGCTGAGAAAATCTTAGTTCCTGAAATACCAGATACAATCGACGAAGTAATAGAAAACCTTAAGAAAGGTGGCCATAATGAAAAACCTTCTCACATTATTGTAGTTGCAGAAGGTGAAGAAATTGGTAACGCTACGTTTGTTGCTCAAAAAGCAAAAGAAGCATTACCTAATTTAGATATTAGAGTTTCTAATTTAGGTCACATCCAAAGAGGTGGTTCACCATCTGCTTTAGATAGAATCTTAGCAAGCCGTATGGGTATTGCTGCAGTGGAAGGCTTAATTGATGGAAAAAACAATGTAATGGCAGGGGTGATTGATGATAAAATCGCTTACACTTCATTTGATGATGCTATCAATAAAAAGAAGCCGTTAGATGTAGAATTGAATAAAATGGTAGAAATTTTAAATAGTTAGTTTAAATTCTATTCAATATTATTCTAAAAATATAGTAGGGAATAATCGTATAAACGTTTAGTTTTGCGATTATTCCCTTTTTTAATAGTATTAATTGATCTGCTCCAATGTGATTTATAACTGAATACATTGTTATTTAATTCATTCTATCTCAAGTCAAAACTAATTGAGGTAGTTACTTCTCAACTTTCAACAGCTCATATTCTTGAGCATTATTCGTTAAAAATGAAACAAAATCTTCAGTTAAGTATTAAAGGAACTGATTTTAAAACAGAAATATTATCAGGTCTAACGGTTGCGATTGCCCTAGTTCCAGAAGCAATTGCCTTTTCATTCATTGCAGGTGTATCACCTCTAGTTGGTTTATATGCTGCAGTGATAATGGGATTTGTAACAGCGGTTTTAGGTGGTCGTCCAGGTATGATCTCTGGTGCGACAGGTGCGATTGCCGTTGTAGTGATGCCTTTGATAGCAGATAAAGGAGTAGACTATTTATTCCCCGCAATTATTTTGGGTGGTGTTATCCAAATTATTGTTGGTGCATTGAAATTGGGTAAATTTATTCGTTTAGTACCTCATCCAGTTATGTTAGGTTTCGTAAACGGTTTAGCAATTGTGATCTTTAAAGCACAATTTAGTCAGTTTAAAATAGATGGAGAATACCTTTCAGGAGGTCCTTTATATATGATGTTAGGATTGGTTGTGTTAGCAATGCTTGTAATTCAGTTCCTTCCAAAAGTAACAAAAGTAGTACCTTCTCCATTAATGGCAATCTTATTAGTTTCAGGTATTGCTATTGGTTTTGGAATCGAAACACCTACAGTTGGTGATATGGCTTCTATTAAAGGAGGTCTTCCTTCATTGATTATTCCTAATGTGCCATTTGATATGGATACATTAATGGTCATTTTACCTTTCTCTTTAAAGGTTGCTGGTGTAGGTTTAATTGAAAGTCTATTGACACTTACATTAATTGATGAGATCACCGAAACTCGTGGTAGTGGTAATAGAGAGTCTGTAGCTCAAGGTTTAGCAAACATCATTTCTGGTTTCACAGGTGGTATGGGTGGTTGTGCTATGATTGGTCAATCGATGATTAACATCCAATCAGGTGCTCGTCAACGTTGGTCTGGTATTATTGCTGCAGTTGCTTTATTAGCATTCGTATTATTCTTATCATCAATCATTGAGCAAATTCCAATTGCTGCTTTAGTAGGTGTAATGTTTATGGTATCTATCGGTACTTTCGAATGGTCAAGTTTACGTATCTTAAATAAAGTACCAAAGGTAGATGTTGTAGTTTTAATTACTGTATCTGTTGTAACAGTAATCGAAGACTTAGCTGTAGCAGTATTAGTTGGTATTGTAATGTCAGCTTTATCATTTGCTTGGGAAAATGCAGTTCGTATCCGTGCTAGAAAGAAAACAGACGAATTTGGTCGTAAGCACTATGAAATCTACGGTCCATTATTCTTTGGTTCTGCAACAAACTTCTTTGAGAAATTTGACTTCAAAAATGATCCAAAAGAAGTAATTGTAGATTTCTCAGAATCAAGAGTAGCAGATTTATCAGGTATTGAAGCTATCAATAAAATCAATGAGAAATATGAACAATATGATAAAAAAGTTACTTTCATTCATTTATCTCAAGATTGTATTGATTTACTAGATAAAGCAAAATCCAATATAGAAATAGATCATGATCATGACCCT
>NZ_JBSWYJ010000063.1:0-21650 GCF_056161045.1 Flammeovirga sp. AWQ4_249 | reverse complement strand
TTCTGAGGTGAATTTTCTTTTACTTTTCATAATACTGCAATTTACTTAATTATTAATTTTGATTGCAGTCCATTTTGATGGGGTAACTATACATATATGTAATGCTCATTTCTATGATTATAATTTTCTTTACTAAGAATTAATGAAGAGTCTAAATCATTATTTTTTATTTCACTTAAATCAAGGATAGTATGAAATAAATCTTGAGTTTGGAACCTTTGATGAAGGTTATCTTTCAAGAATCTAACTTTTTCAGCAGATTTATGTACAAATTTTTTATTTGGATAAAATACTAATGGTACTTCTACCTGAGGTGAAGTAGTAAATCCACCATGAGAAGTTAATACTCTTTCATCATCATATAAGTTTTCTCCATGATCTGATACATATATTAAAAGTGTAGGTAAAGGATTATTATCTACATAATTTATTAATGAATCAAAAAACATTCTTTTATAAAAAAATGTATTTGTGTAGTTATGAATTGCATTTATCGTATCGTTAGCAGTATGAATTGGAAGTATTTCAAATTCTTTAGGATATCTATGTTCATAGGATAAGTGACTTCCCATGGTATGAAGGATAGTAAATTTATTAATATACATTTTTCTTTCTTCAAGATCTTTTAATGGATAAAATAAATGATGATCAAACCCTGTTGTTAATAAATCATTAGTATAAGGAGCATAAGAAGATGTATCAGCCTCAAAACTATAAGAATCTAAAATGGAACCTTTTCTCACATATGTTTCTCTAGGGGCGATGGTGAAATATGAAGTATAAAAACCAGATTCTTTAAAATATGAAATTAGAGAAGGGCTTTCAAAAACATTTTTAAAAGTCTTAGTAGTATTTTTACTTAAGATCATTGGGACTGATCTATATGTATTTGTTGCATTTGCAAATGTATTTTTATAAAGTAAAAATCTATCTTTACTTTTAAACCCTTCAAAAAAAGCATCAAAATAATCTCTTCTAGAGGTTTCTCCAAGTACCAATAATATATTTACTGCAGTTGAATCATTTCTAATAACCTTAAGTTTATTTTTTTCTATTGCTTCTAACCTGTTGCTCATAAGTTCAGATTTTCTATATAAGTCTCTATAACTTTCAACTACAGAAAATGGGTAATAATGATTTCGGAAGTCATGCCAATTAAATTTTAGAAATAATATGAGTATTAATCCAGTTACAAAATTGAATTTAATCGACGTCTTAAATTTTACTTTGCTAAAATATAGTATTAAACTAAATGCTAAAACTAAAATTATTAGAGGTAGGATAATCGTAATGTAATTTAAAATGAATTCTAAACTTTCATTAGGGTTACTATTAACTAATGCATTTATTGATGAACTATTCAGTATTGCTTTAAAGATAAATGCATTTAACCATCCACTAACATTAATTAAACTAACAATAAAGAAAATAAAGGTGAAAGCTAAACGATTGATATTTAGAAAGGCAAGCAGTAAGACAAAACTGAATATAAAACTTGAAATGAATGGGTACTGAGGATATCTGATAAAAAATTTGTTGTAGAAAATTAGCTCATCCTTTAGATATACCCATATAAAATCAAATGAACATGCAGATACCCATATAATGATCCAAATCAAAAGGATTTGAAGTCCTTCTTTAAATGATAACTTATTCATGCTCTTTAAGGATTATATCATCAAAAAATAATGGTTGTTCTCTATGTTTAGCCTCATTTGGTTGAGGATTAAATCTTTCATGCCAGTAGGCAGCACTTTCTCTTTTACTATTTACATAAAGCTGAATTGACTTTGTAGTATCGATGGGCTTAAATGATAAATTAAAACTTCCCCATTCTTTATCAAAATATTGGAAACTGGCCCCAAAAGATTTATTGACTAAAGTTTTTCCACCTTGCTCTAATTGAAAGTAGTTGAGATATATACTATCCATGTGATGATGGTAAGTCCATACACTTAGATCATATATTTTAGAGGTATCAAGTACTTGTTGATTCGTTTCAAAAATTAACTGTTTACCATGATTAGTGATTTCTTTTGCTCCCTTTTTTAAGAAGCCATGTGTAGTTGATCGTGTCGAAAAGTCCTCGTAAACAATTGCACTATCAATAATGTCATTTAAGGCAACAGTATTATTAATAAAATCTCTGACATATCCTTTGTATAACGTTATACTATCCAATGTTCCTATTTTTTGTAAAGGTATATCACCCGGAGTGTGAATAGCTTTATTTCCTTTAATGATTAATAGAGAATCATTGACATTAAAATATTCTTTTAAGACCTCCTTTTGTTTGGGGCTTTGAAGAATAAATAACTGTTTTAGATTTTCTTCTTCATAGCTTAACCTTGATAAATACGCATTGATAGATGGGACACCTGTGGTATATATTAGATGATATTGGTTGTTGATAAGTTGATCACTTTCTTGTAAAGTCATCGGTGCATCATAATGAAAAGGCAAAGCTAATATTGCAGCATATTTACCTTTATAATCAACGTAATTATCTTCCAAAGAAAAATATTGAAATGGGTTTTTATTGAATTCATTTCTCTCTGTTATTTTAATATTGTAGATGATACCTTCAATAATACCAATGCAAAGTAAAGGAAGAATTAATTTCTGTGGTAGGTATTTATTTTGATGTATGATCAATGGGAGTACAATACATATAAAACCAACCCATCCAAACCTTTGCAGATCTCTGAGTTGTTCAAGTTTAGGAACTAATTCTAATACAAATTGAAATTTAACAATTAGAGAAGTTCCATAAATAAGGTAACCTATTCCCAGTAATAAGATTAAATTATAATCTTTGAAGAGATGATGATTAAACTTTGGTTTAGTTTTGAGGAAGAAAAGAATGCATAAAATACAACTTATCCAGAACCAAAAATTAAACTGTAAAGTCTCATGGATATCTAAGTTTCTAAATAATACACCTCCGAAAAGATGATTAAATGTAATTTTGAAGTCAAAAAGGGCTAATGGATGTTGTGTTCTCCAAAGATGATTGTCAGACCATGATACTAATACAAAGTAAAGTAAGGTTGGTGAAAAAGAGGATAGTAATCCTATCAATTGTATTTTTCTATTTTCACTGAAAATTATTTTGAATAAGAAATAAAATACAATAATTCCGCTCCAAATAGCTCCTGTGTATCCATGGATGAAATACCCAAAAGTAATACCTAGGAAAAGTTGTAATGCTCTATATTTTGAGTCTTTGAAAGTTAATGTTACGTATAAAATAACAGGGAATAAAATAATATAAAAGAGCCCAAAATGTAATAACATCCTACTATTACTTGGACAATTTAATACAATTAAAAGGCTCCCTAATGCAGCTACCCAAGGAGAAACATCATAGTATTTTAAAATCTTATACATGTAATAATAGCTGATAGGAAAGAGTATCAGCATACTATAATGTAAAATACCAATCGAATAATCTGGAATAAAAGAGAAAACAGAACTTAACCAATGTAACATCAAGCTAAGTAGCGGCATACTGTCAGTATATAATATTGTTTCGCCAAAAGGATAATTGACACCTGTAAAACCATCAATACTACCATTTTTAACAACCCACGCAAATAGGAAGTAATTCTTTAAGCCATCTCCACTTGTTTTGAATAAAAATGAATTGGGTGAAAATAATACATCATGATACACTCCACCAATTATCAAAAGGAGAAGAATAAGAGTAATATAGAAAGGGAAGTTTGTAATGTTAACTTTTGTATTCAAAATATACTATTTTTGATATTCTATTGATAAGCAAAATAAATGAATAAATTTCAAAGATTACTTTCCTATAAAGGGAATTATTTATTGGCTATCGTTTTATGGAGTATATTTTCAATTATCTCTTTAAAACAAGGTATATCATTGACCAATGACTCTTGTACTTACTTAGCGTCAGCTGAAAGTTGGGAGGATCAAGGTATATTCTTAGATACTTTTGGAAATATCAACAAAGTTTGGCCTCCTCTTTATTCTGTGGTCATTACTTTCATTGGTACAAATGAAATTTCATTAAGCCTATTGAATTATTTTTCAATACTTATTACAATTTTGCTTTGGTTAGCCTTTTATCAGAGACACTATTCTTTTGGTATTTCGAACTACTTTTTCTCAATTTTACTTTCTACATCTACCGCTTTTCTTCTATGTGAAAAATTTGTTTGGTCCGAATGCTTATTCATCTTATTAGTATCAATTTATTTCATCTCATTATTTACTTATTTAGAAAAACCATCACAAAAAATAGGGTTGATAATGAGTCTTGCAGGAGTTTTTATTCCATTACAAAGAATTGCTGGTGTCTATATTTTCTTTTTTGCTTGGCTTGGCCTTTTGCTATTTTATAGAAATGAATTAAATTCTCATTTTATTCAAATAGCTATACATATTTTTGTAGTTATTCTACCTTTTAGTATTTGGTTTTATGCTACACGAGGAGGTTTAGAAGTAAGAGAAGAAGCGACCTTTTATTTTGACTTTTTAATAGAAGTTTTGAGAGATTTTGACCAGGTAACAAGCCGCTATTTCTTTCCCGTACTCAAAATAACCAATTACCCAACACCTTTTCTGTTCATTTTTATAATAGCATTACTTTCTGTTTTTTACTTTATAAAAGATAGAAAAGTAAAGTTGGCAGCGTTTATATATTTGGGATATTATTTAGCTTATATTCTGACAATTTTTATGAAGAAGGCAGGGGAAGGCCATCAAGAAGTAGAGCGCTTTTTAGCACCTACATATCCACTTTTATGTTATCTATTAGTATTCTCATTCTCTCAAATTATTGATTCAATACAAAAAATAAACTGTAAAAAAATAATACTGTTCCTACTTACACTCTGGACTTTGTATCCTATAGCTAGAGCAAGTAAAAACAGTATTGTTTATGATAAGCTACCCCAAAAAACAGGAGTGAATATTCCTTGTGATTACCTTAGAAGATAAAGTTTACCAATGTTATGTTTGAACATATGATCTCCAGAGGTAGAACTGTGTTCATATATTCCCTCATTTTTTTGTGGAATGATGACTCTATATAAATAGACACCATTAGCTAATTGATCTCCAAATTCATCTGTACCGTCCCATGCATAGTCAGTTATATTATTTCCGATACGAATAGGTCCTAATTCCTCTTTGAAGATCTCTCTGACAACACGTCCCGTAACAGTCATAATTTGAATTTTCATTTGATCAGGTACCTCAGTGCCTGTAACTTGAAAAACAAATTTAACTTTATCAGAGAATGGGTTAGGATAAGGATAGAAATTAGTAATGCTTGATTCTTTATTAATTTCAAAATTAATACTCAGTTTTGGTGCTTGATTATCTGTACTTGAATAACCAGCTCCATTTCCTGATGGATCAGATGCATTGATTTCTATATTATATCTACCAGAAGATAATAGACCATCTTGATCAAGTAATTCTACTGGAACAACATCATTTATATTGAAGTTCAAAAGAATATGGTTTTGCTCGTTAACACCATCTACCGAAGAACTTGATAAATCAATTGGGATTGGTGTTCCGTCTTCTGGTGTAATAAAAGCATTTACGATCGTATCACTTCCTGAGACGAGGTTATCATCTAAGCTAATAAATGAGTTTTCATCGATCATACTTAAACTTACCTCAGCACTAGGAGAAACAATATCTCCATCTAATATTCTCGTTCCATCAAATAAAATTTCTACCAAAGGATTAAGAGAATCTTGTGTTACATAGACACTCTCGGTACCAGAACTATTGTTATTATAAAATAATTCTAATTGGTTGTGATTACCGTTGACAATAGTTGTAATGGTTGTTTGACCACTGATTCTTTTTGATGGATCATTTTTTCTCCAAGTATCTGTTGTAATATCAATGGTTTTCATACCATTTGCAGGTAATGGAGGAATGTATAACGTATCGCTAAATCCATTGAAAGTATTTTGATCTGAGGTATAGTTAACTTCTACTAAAAGACTATCAGAAAATGCTTTTGAAGAAATATTATGGAACTCATATTGATAAGTAGTATTCTGCCCTTGCTGTAATTTCGATGGATTTTCTGTATTATTTGTCAACATGACTCCCTCAGCTACCGGAGTGAATGCAACTCGCCAATCCGTCAATTGTGGAATTTGCCTTTGAGCACTTGTATCCATTAAATAAGTCTTTAATGCGATAAAGTCATAATTTCTTATTTCACTGTATGCATCTAAATCAAATCCATTACTACCAGAAACACCTTTTAAAGTCGTGATTGAATCAGGAGCGACTATCGTTCCATTTTCATCCTTAACCATACCAAAAACAGTGGTTTCTATCTGACTAAAAGTACCTGGAAGTTCTGCATTAATCCATAATCTTGAAAACTGACTAGAAGGACCAATAGATCCAGTTGTTACCGAAGCAGTGGTAACATCTTTTTGGATGGTAAAAGTTTGATCTAATAAGTCATTAGTACTTGTTCCATAGTAAACTAAAGAGTTTAATGGGTTTCCTTGAAATCTACTCCAACCAATAAAAGGTAAGCCTTTTTGTGTCAAATTAGCTTGCATATCTAAAGTGTCCAAGCCTACTTCCGCAAAACCTTCTATATGTTTATGATAAGCATCTAGTTTATCTGGGTTAGTTGGTAAATTACCTTGAAAATCAAAAGATCCAGCCATTATTGTAAGTACATAGTCACCAGGTTCAATACTTGCAAATTTATAAGTTGGATCAATAAATAAAGAATAAGGGCCGTTTCTTGTTAGTGGAGAACTACCAACTACATTACCACCTCTTATATCAGATGAATTAAACATTACTGCAACTGGAGGAAGACCTTCACCACATTGTAGAGGTCCCCATAAGTAAGATTGAGCACCTTTAAAAAAACCTGTGAATTGATCGAAGACTAAAAAGATGACTTTATCACCAGCATCACCACTACGAACACAAGAACCATCTACTAAAAAGGTTTGTCCATCTAATTTAACCTCATAGAAATAGCCATTAGTATATGAACCACCTGCTGCTTTTACTTCAATTCTAGATTCATTTGTTGGGAATGACCAATTAAGATCACCATTATTAGAACTAACTAAAGCACCATCAATAATATTCTGCTCCATTTCATAAAGCGTACTTTGATTCCAGCCTTCTCCAGAAGAATTTCTAATTTTTGTAAAAGAAATAGTAGCCCAATTACTATCGTCACTATCTGCAATTCGAGAGCGCAAGTAATACACAGTGGTATCTTGTGTACTTGTTAAAGGAATACTCCATTTAAAAAGTTGTTCACTTGTGACATCTTCTTGTAAAGCAATTGAAGTGAAAGTACTGTCTAATGATAATTGAAAACGAACATTTTTATCAGATTTCACTGAGCTATAATCAAAAGCATAAACATCAATTTGATCATCATGTGTAACGGCAAAATTTTGAGGGAAAATTAAAGAAACTTTCTCTGTATAAAAATCAGCTGTAGTAGTTGCTATATTATTCGTATCATCAAGTTCATCAATAGTAGTAATTACTTGACCTCCTGCTGTTAAAAAGTTTCCAATTGTAACAGTAATTTGGTTCGTACCATCCCCATCTTCTTTATCTGTAGTGCTATTAGGAACGGTAAATAAAGTATCTATTGAATTGTAAGGATTGCTCATTGAGTCCACATAAACAGAATTAGCTGCAATACCATTACCATATCTTCTATTGACCTGAATATAGATTTTATCTTGTGATAAAGTGTGTCCAAAGTTGTCTATTTGTACTCTCAAACGATAAAAATCATCTCCAGAACTAAGAGTTTCACCATCTTGAGGGATAATCGTAATTTGATCATCCTTGATAGAAAAATCGACTTTATCAGGTGATATTTTGGTAAAAGGATCACCTTGTAACCCATATTGTTCTACTGTCGCAATTCGTCTAATAGAAGGATTGCCAACTAAATTAAGAGCGTGAGTCATGATCATATGATCACCAATTGCTAAGCCAATTTGTTTTTCATAGGTAGCTTCATAAAAATTATCTCCAAACAACTCTAATTCAAATTGTTGACCTAAACCAGCTTTTGCCATGAAGCCAATAGCACCTTTTTGAGGAGTTTCAATCCAGTCTTCACCCCAAGATTTTTCAGTAGTAAATAAGTTACCACCACCACAACCACTCATCATAATGAATGGATATTTTCCTTGATTTTCATATCCTTTGGTTGGGTCACTTGCTTCTCCGATATCGATATCAGCAGATTGGGCAGATGAGTGTCCGAAGAAGGTCATTAAACTTATACCATCATTTACGATATCTGATACGTCAATAAATTCGATAGAACCATCATTTTGACGACTAACAGTCTCAACTGTTCCACCTTCAAGCGTATCCATGAAAATAGCTCCATATTTATCGACAATTCTTCTAAATTCATCTTGTTGATAAGCATTGCCTCCACCGCTAAGGTGTAATGCTTTCTTCATCCATAAATCATCAAAATTCAAAGCCTCATGTTCTTGTATCTTCGTAAGGTAGTCTTCTACTACTTGAGGGACATAGGCCGCAATACGCCCTACAGGTAAGACGCCTGTTTCATTTCCATCAAAACCCATTGTAAATACATTGTCGGCACCAGGATATCCATACGTTGGAATATAATTATAAGCCCTCGGTCCTGTAGGAGTAGACTCATAGGGATCTTCATCTAAATCAAGACCTTTACCGATAATTAATACATACGCTAAATCTTCTGTTCTTAATAAGTTGATACAATTTCGAATGGCTTGAGGATTCTCTTCCCCCCAACTAAAGGAGTTGAATAATTTTTGAATTTCTGCAGTATATACTTGATTGCTACCACCGTCATTTGATCTTCTGTAATTGGCATAAGCTTCAACAGGGTTTGAATAACTACTTGATGGTTGTGTTAATGCAGGGTGTGTGATAATAAGATAATTGTAGGCTAGATTATTATCATTAAACTCAAACTCTGCTAAAGCAATGTTGCTTACAGAATTTGTTTGTGCACTAAAATAAATTTCTACTTCTTGATTGCCATTTTGAGCGATAATCGCTTCGTCCATTGAATTGGCATTTGATTTTTGAAATAGAATAGGAGTAGTAGGGTCTGTAATATTATAAAAGTTACTTTGATTACTTTGTGGTGCTAAAACTTTCTTCTTTACGTCTCCATAAACTGAAAATTTAATATCTGCATCATTGTCAATTACATCATGACTTTGAGGATAAGTCAAGTTAAAGTACATGACACCTAGTTGATTATTATCAGAACCAGTTCCATTAAAAATATCAACTAATCTGACTGAGGTGCTTCCTTGAGCATCAAAATCATTTTCTACAAGAGAGGTAGAGATATTACCAGTAGATTCATAGCGTAAAACATTTTCTCTATACCTTGTCGTTACTGTACTGCTTTCAGGTCCTAATTGAAATTCAATACCTGCTGTTCTATATGAAAAATTTAAAACTCGGCTTTCTAATTTAAAAAGATTACTCGAAACACCAGGGTGTAACCCTTGCGTCCATAATTGAAAATTGACTATACCGGCTTTGTTTCGAGTGTTATAAGTTGTCCATGATCTAGGACCTCTAAATGCACTGCTAAAAGAAGTTCTGTCACTACCGTTTGTTGATTCACCTGGACTGAAAGAAGTTCTAAAATCAAAAGACTTTTGAATGGGAGTATCTCTATACGTTTCAGTATGCCAATGATAATCTACAGCTACTGCACCACTTGTATCTTCATTACTGATTTGCATACGTTTTGGAGTATCACCAGTAAGAGCTGAAGAACTTAAAAAATAAACAGCAGTTTTAGAGTAGATTGGTTCATAAGGATTGACAAAATCAGTTGGATCTCTAAATTGAGCTTGATCTGTCATACCATCGTTCGGCTCTCCATAAAAATCGATGTATTCACCTTGATCTAAACGATTATTATTATTTGAGTCTGTAATTTTAATCGCTACCTCATTTCCTCTTCTGAATAATCTGATTGCAGATAAGTCAGCGGTAGCTAATGGGTAATTTGCACTTTGAAGGTCAGTATAGGTAATTCTATAGATTCCAAATGCTCTTACCTCCATTCTATAAAAAGAGGTATTTCTCGCTTTTTCTCTCCAAGCTTCTATATCTTGGTCAGGCAATTGAGAAAAGACAGGTATTAGATTTAGAAAAAATAGAGTGACTATGAGTAATAATCGCATAGAAAACGTCAGAATAATGATTTAATAAAAAAGCGTTTTTTAAAATTAACATATTCTCGCAATAAACCACTAATTTCGACCTGTTGTCTATCAATTAATTTGAAGGAAAATTAGTAAAAACTAGTGAAAAACATCTTTGATACAAAAATTGAGTACCTAAAAGGAGTAGGAAGTGTTAGAGCAGAGATCCTAAACAAAGAGCTTGGAGTATATACTTTTGGTGATTTATTGGAGCAATATCCTTTTCGTCATGAAGATAGAACTCGTTTTTATAAGATTAATGATATCATCAATGACAACGCATATGTTCAAGTGATTGGTCGTTTGACTTTTCTGAATAGTATTGGAGAAGGAAGGTCAAAAAGACTTGTTGGTTCTTTTTCGGATGAAACAGGAGAAATAGAATTAGTTTGGTTTCGAGGAGCTAAATGGATTGAAAAAAAATTAGCTGTTGGTAAATGGTATGTCCTTTATGGAAAACCGCAACGTTATGGTTCGAAAATGAACTTTTCTCACCCTGAATTAGATGAGTATGATCCTGCTACTTCTAAGAATCAAAAAGGTGGTTTGGTGCCTGTTTATCATACTACTGAGAAGATGAAAAGTAAGAATATGGACAGTAGAGTTTTGGCAAAACTTACAAGAACACTCTTGGAAAATGTCTATCATTCTATTTCTGAAACATTACCTGAACATCTCATTAAAGAGAATGACCTCATCTCAAAAGGTCTTGCAGTGGCATGGACCCATTTTCCTAAGTCTCAAGAAACATTAGCTCAAGCACAATATCGATTAAAATTTGAAGAATTATTTTTTCTTCAACTAAAAATTATAGCCTCAAAAGTAGGAAAACGAACAGATAAATTTAAAGGACAAATTTTCGATAAAATCCCTACGTTTAACATCTTCTACAAAGAGCATTTACCATTTGATCTTACGGGTGCTCAAAAAAGAGTAGTAAGGGAGATTTATAATGATATGAGAAGTGGCTACCAAATGAATCGACTTCTTCAAGGAGATGTAGGTAGTGGTAAAACGATTGTAGCTTTTATGTGTATGTTGATGGCTTTGGATAATGATGCTCAATCTGCATTAATGGCACCTACAGAAATTTTAGCCCAACAACATTACAATGGTTTAAAACCTTTCGCAGATGAGATGGGAGTGACTATCGCATTACTAACAGGTTCGTCAAAAACAAAGCAAAGAAGAGTCATTGATGAAACGCTTAGAGATGGATCTCTTAAAATTATTGTAGGTACACATGCATTGATAGAAGATAAAGTTGATTTTTATAATTTAGGTTTGTGTGTGATTGATGAACAACATCGCTTTGGAGTCGCACAAAGAGCAGCATTATGGAAAAAAACGAGTAAGGCTAAACCTCATATGTTGGTGATGACTGCAACGCCTATTCCTAGAACACTTGCAATGACCGTATATGGCGATTTGGAGGTTTCTGTGATCGATGAGTTACCTGCAGGTAGAAAACCTATTATTACATGGCATAAGTTTGAAAAAGGAAGGCTGAGAGTATTTGGTTTTTTAAAGGAACAAATTGAAATAGGTCGTCAAGTCTATATTGTTTATCCACTGATTGAAGAATCTGAAAAAATGGATTATGCCAATTTGATGGCAGGGTACGAAAGTGTCACGCGTGCTTTTCCTGATTATAAAGTAAGTGTTGTTCACGGTAAAATGAAAGCCGCTGATAAAGATGCAGAAATGCAGAGATTTGCAGAAGGAAAAACGCAGATTATGGTAGCGACAACTGTAATTGAAGTAGGAGTGAATGTTCCAAATTCTACTGTAATGATCATTGAGAATGCTGAGAAATTTGGATTAGCTCAGTTGCATCAGCTTCGAGGACGTGTAGGTCGTGGAGGTGAACAATCATATTGTATTTTAATGACTGGTGATAAGCTATCAAAAGATGGTAAAGTGAGAATACAAACGATGGTGGATACTACAGATGGTTTTAAGATTGCGGATGCGGATTTAAAACTTAGAGGGCCTGGAGATATAGAAGGTACACAACAAAGTGGTGTATTAGACCTCAGACACGCTGATATTGGTCAAGATGCTGCTTTATTACAATTTGTAAGAGGAATAGCAGAAAAGATCATAGACGAAGATCCTGACCTTTCTAAAGAAGAACACGCGATCATCAAACATCAACAATCTTTACTTGTTAAAAAATCAGTGACCAACTGGAGTAGGATTTCATAAAGTATTAGATACAAAAAAAGCATCAAACCTTTCGATTTGATGCTTTTTGCTAGCAGAGAGTGAGGGATTCGAACCCCCGGTACCTCGCGGTACAATGGTTTTCAAGACCACCGCATTCGACCACTCTGCCAACTCTCTGTGTCATTGGACGGGTGCAAATATGCAAGGTTGATTTTAATCTACCAAGTGTTTTATCAATATTTTTTCAATAAAATTCTTAACAGATTGTAATATAGATTCTTATTTTGTTTATATCTGAAAAATAAAAGACTTTACAATCCCTATTTTCTCAATAGTATTTCAATGAAGAAGTGTAAAAGAATATTTTTCTAAAGGTTTAGTTCTAAAATTCTTTATTAAGTGGAAAAAACAGAAAGATATTTAGAATCCTTTTTTGTTGTCAAAAATTAATGCAAAAAAAGCATCAAACCTTTCGATTTGATGCTTTTGCTAGCAGAGAGTGAGGGATTCGAACCCCCGGTACCTCGCGGTACAATGGTTTTCAAGACCACCGCATTCGACCACTCTGCCAACTCTCTGTGTGCTATCTTCGTGTGATAGCGGGTGCAAATATGTAGGATAGAATTATACTATCCAAATATTTTATTGATTTTTTTAAAAATTTGGTGGAAATATCTTCAAAAAGGCTGCAATGAATGGTGCAGACAATAATAATCCATCAAATCTATCCAAGAAACCACCATGCCCTGGCAAAGTATGACCAGAGTCTTTAATACTCATGCTTCTCTTGAATAATGACTCGACCAAATCTCCATACGTTCCTGTTACCACAATGATAATGGCGATTGTAACCCATCTCCATGCTTCTAATGAAGTATAGAAATGTGAGAAGATTAAACTTACAGTGACCGCCAATGCAGCACCACCAATACTTCCTTCCCAAGTTTTTTTAGGAGAAACTCTTTCAAATAATTTTCTACGTCCAAATGTTTTTCCAGAAAAATATGCTCCAGAATCATTAGCCCAAAGAATTAGCATAGCTCCAATCAAAATTTCATAGTGATATTGCGTATCAAAAAATACGTAAGCATGAATTAATGCAAAAGGAACAGCCACGTACATGACCCCTAGAAATGTGTATGCTAAATTTTTAAAAGGTTTGTCGTCTTTCTTGTTGTAAAGTTTAATTAAATAAGCAGATGAAAAGCCTACAAATACTAAGTAGAGCCATTTCATACTAATCAAATCCATTTCAATAAAGAACGTCAGGCAGTAAATCAAAATCCCTAGACAAGTACCGTATGTACGAAGGGGTAAGTGTTCTTCCAATCGTAAGAGCTTATAAAACTCTAACATTGCGGCAACACTGATGAGTAAAAATAAAATAAAATAAGTCCAAACACCGTAGTAAATAGCACCTAGCATGCCAATACCACCTAAAAATCCAACTATTACGCGTTGTGTTAGTTCAGAACTATTATTCAAATTGAACATCTTGTTTAATAATTTGTGCTGCTTCTTCTGCAACAGATTTTTCAACGTAAACTTCTCTATAACCAAAGTTATTATAAGAAGAATCTCTTTTGTCTAAAATACGGCATTAATGCCTCTCTCGTCTAATGTTTCCTTTACGATTTCAGCTTGGTATAGCTTATCCGTAGAAAATACTTTTTCCCAATTATCCATGTTTTATCAGTTTATTAAAATGAATAATAGATTAATTATTTGAAATTACTTTCGCTCCTTTTTGTTTATAAAGATATAAAATTCCAAAGGCAACAATTGTAGAAAGTAATACAATATACCATTCTGGAGCTTCTGCTGAAAATGGATCAGCCATTTCTTTCAATAATTCCTCTTTATTTATATAAACACTAATAACAGTAATTGCATTATTGGCAATATGGGCTAATATAGCGGGGTACAGACTTCTTCCTGACCACAAAAATAGGTATCCTAACAATACTCCCAAGAACATTCTTACAAAGAATCCATAAAATTGCATATGAATACCTGAAAAAATGATTGCCGTTACCCAAATTGCAATATGTGGATTTTTAAAGATGCCTTCGATATAACCTTGAATATATCCTCGGAATAAGACTTCTTCTCCAATACCAGCAAGAACAGCAATGACAATTAGTCCTATGATAAATTCACCAAAACTTTGGAAATCTACTAGAAATGCAGTCAATTGAGCAAGATCTAATTCAGTTGTTTTAAAACTTAGTTCTAGACTTCTTAATGCTTCTGGAAATTGAATGTTTTGATTCCAAACTAATAGCGCTGAACCTAATGGAAGAAAAGTAATAATAATAACGATGGCAAGAATCCATTGTGAATTATCACTTACTCCTTTAGATAATTTTTTTGTAAATGGCTTATCATAAAAATATCCATAAGATAAAGGTCCTATGATAAATGTAAATAATGCAGAAAGACCTTGAACAATATACATCACAGTTCTATTATCTCTTAAAGATAATGCTTGAAAAACTGCAGTTGAATCAAAATCATACATCGGAAGTAGAACCCCTACTATTACGGCCTGACCTATTAAAGTAAATATTATTACAAATCCGATCAGAGATAGAAATTTTTTAAAGAAATATCCTGGATTTTGTTCTAGAATATGGTCTGTCATGTTCTTTTATTACATTTGTAGTTTCAAACAAAATAGGCTCAAAATTCCTAATAGATGTTATGAATTGTCTCATAATTAGGTTTTTATGAACCTATACTGTTTATATAGAGTTCACTAATAAATAGCAAAGATACACTTCTTTTGAAAAGTGTATAATTTCTACCTTTGCTAATCAATTAAAATGCTATAGAGAAGTGGTAAAAATAGGTGATTTAGAAATAAAAGATTTTCCATTATTGTTAGCACCAATGGAAGATGTAAGCGACCCGCCATTTAGAGCGGTTTGTAAAGAAAATGGTGCAGACTTAATGTATACAGAGTTTATTTCTGCGGAGGGTTTGATTCGTGATGCAGCAAAAAGCCGTGCAAAATTGGATATTTATGATTACGAACGTCCAATTGGTATTCAGATTTTTGGAGAAAAAATTGAATCTATGCGTGAGGCAGCTTCCATCGCCGAAGAAGCTAATCCTGAAATTATCGACATCAACTATGGTTGTCCTGTTAAAAAAGTAGCTGGTAGAGGAGCCGGTGCTGGTATTCTTTTGGATATCGATAAGATGCAAAAGATGACAGAAGAAATTGTAAAGCAAGTTGATAAGCCTGTAACTGTAAAAACACGTTTAGGTTGGGATCATGATACTATTCGTATTGTTGAAGTAGCAAAAAGACTTCAAGATGTAGGTATTAAAGCTTTAACAATTCACGGTCGTACACGTCAACAAATGTATAAAGGCGTGGCTGATTGGGATCCAATTGCAGAGGTAAGAAATCATCCTGATATCCATATTCCAATTTTTGGAAATGGTGATATCGATTCTCCTCAAAAAGCTGTAGAATATAAAGAAAAATATGGTGTAGATGGAATCATGATTGGTAGAGCAGCGATCGGTTATCCATGGATTTTCAGAGAAATCAAACACTATATGGAAACAGGAGAAATTTTAGCTCCTCCTACTATCCAAGAAAGAATTGAAACGGTAAAACGTCACTTAAATTTTTCTGTAGAATGGAAAGGTGATCGTACAGGTATTTTTGAAATGAGACGTCATTATACAACGTATTTCAAAGGTGTTCAACATTTCAAGCCTTTTAGGACACAACTTGTGGAAGCGATGACACATGATGATGTATTGAATATATTATCAGATGTTGAAGAAGCTTTTGATAAACAAGTTATTTATCAATAAATAAAATGAAGCATCGAAAACACTGTTAGTTTTTGAGTGCTTCTTGCTATATAGGGTGAAATGGTTAGTAATAATCATTTCACCTTTTTTTATGTTGATGTTTTTCTTTTTTAAGAAAATATTAAATTCTTCATTTTTAACTATTCATTCTACATTCCAAAACCTTTTGGATTTTGTGAACAACTTTTTAGTTTCTTTTTCAGTATAAGTATATATTTAAAAAGTTATCAACATTTCATGTTAGTGTTGAATAAAAACCGCTCAAAACATCAACTGCTATGAAATCAACAATGAAAGTATTGTTTAAATTATTCTTATTTTTTACACTTCATGCTTATAGTTATTCACAATCCACTAAAGAATTAAACCTTGAAAAAGGAAATTTGGCTGTTGGAGGGTATGATGTGGTGAGTTATTTTGAAAATAAAGCCGTAGAAGGTGATAAAAACTTCAAAGCGGAATATCAAGGAGCCGAATATCACTTTATTTCACAAAAGCATGTTGATAAGTTTTTAGCTAATCCTGAAAAATATGCTCCAGCTTATGGAGGATGGTGTGCTTACGCAATGGCTGATAAAGGAGAAAAAGTAAATGTAAATTATGAGACATTTATTATTCAAGATGGAAGATTAATGCTCTTTTACAATAAATTCTTTTCTAATACACTCGAATATTGGAAGGAAGAAGGTCCTCAAGATTTAGAAAAGAAAGCAGATGCTAATTGGGGTAAAATAGTAAACTAGTCTTTATTGAATTCCTTCATAAAATCACTCGGAGATAAATTCTTCACTTTTTTGAAAGTTCTATTAAACTGACTGATGCTTTCAAAACCTACTTCATAGGCAATTTGACTTTTAGAAAGATGTGCTGTTTTTAATAAATGACACGCTTGTTCTATTCTAAATTGATGAAGATAATTTACAAAACTGATACCTTTTGCTTGTTTAAACCATCTACAGAAGGAGGTTTTAGTCATATTAATCTTTTTCGCAATAGTCTCTAAATCAATTTGCGTTTGATAATTTTCAAAAATAAATTTATGGATAGTATCTAATCGTTTATTCCCGATTATCTGCTGATCGCTATTTATCATTAATGGAATTTCAGAAACTGTTTTTGATTTTAGTCGATAAAGTAAATCAAGAAATTTAAAGAACTTCTGAATTGGTTCATCATTAGTTTGATGAATAAATATTGGAAGTTCTTTTATTTTTTTATCAAGATTATTGAAATCCCAACCACTTACTTTTTGTGAAAAAGCAGAAAGTATATTTTTCAATTCGGGAACTTGATTAAGAATTAATGGATCAAATTGTAAAACATAAGCTTCCACGTCCATAACTTCTTTTGAGGAGACCCATTGATGAGGGACATTAGGATTTATCCAAACAAAATCACCTTCTTCGAAAGTTATTACTGTATCGCCGATAAAACGTAAACCACTTCCTTTTGTAATTAAAGTCAACTCTACTTCTGGATGATAATGCCAGTAGGGGGCGAATCTTTCCTGATTTACTTTGAAAAGTTGAAAAGATGATGACTGCTCTATATATTCTCTTTTAGCTCTGATATTCCTCTATATTTTCTTGTTGTTATATAAATAAATATATTGATGATAATATATGCATAAATTTGGTCAAAATCCTCAAAGTTTTTTAATCTGAGGTACATTACTTTTGATTATCTTAAATTATAAGTAAATAAAAATGAGGCGACTCTACATATTATTTCCCATTCTGATATTTCTAAATTCATGTAATGAAATGAAAGAAACCAATACAACTTTACAATCCATACAATTTGGAGATATACATCCTGAAGGTTGGATGAAGACACAAATGGAATCAGACCTAAAAGAGGGTTTTGTAGGTCATTTGGATGAGTTAGTTCCTGACTTGATAATAGAAGATGATATTTATGGTAAAGACCGGTTGACAAAAAAGGTAAAGTCAAAAGATGTGGGTGCTGTGAATAGTGAAGGAGAATGGAACGTTCAATTTCTTTGGTGGAATTCTGAAACTCAATCTAATTGGTGGGATGGATATATCAGAAATGCTCTTTTAACAGGTGATCAGAAAGCGATTGATAAAGTAGTGAAATATGTAAATGATAAATTGGCTACTCAAGACCCTGATGGTTACATAGGTGTTTATGCAGATGATTTACGCTATGATCATACTACAGAAAATGGCGAATTATGGGCACAGGCTTCATTATTTAGAGGTTTAATAGCTTATTATGAAGCAACAAAAGATAAGAGAGTTTTAGAGGCGGTAAAGAAAGCTGTTAATGTAACCATGAAAGCTTATCCAATTGGAAAATCTACTCCTTTTAAAACTAATAAACCTTTTGCAGGGGTTGGCCATGGATTGACCTTTACGGATGTGTGTGATCAGTTGTATGATATTACTGGAGAGAAAAAATATCTTGATTTTGCTAAATTCTTATTGGATGATTATAACCTTCATCAAATGGCAGAGGAAGATATTTTATTGAAAAACTTAGCAGACAAAGACTATAAATTTAAAGGTCATGGTGTACATACTTATGAACATCTAAGAAGTTTAACTTTAGCAGCCTATACTTCTGGAGAAGAAAAATATAAAGAGGGGCTAGATAATTACTTACAGAAACTAAAAGAA
Organism: Flammeovirga sp. AWQ4_249; assembly: GCF_056161045.1. NCBI lineage: Bacteria > Pseudomonadati > Bacteroidota > Cytophagia > Cytophagales > Flammeovirgaceae > Flammeovirga > Flammeovirga sp. AWQ4_249. The sequence goes on along the minus strand of NZ_JBSWYJ010000063.1, from coordinate 2,761 downwards.
GTAGTAAGTGTAAGTGGTGGGCCGATTGGTGATGAGTGGATTTTCGGAAGACATGCTAATGCCGATAGTACAGGCTATGAATATTGTTCTTTACAAGAACTGTTAGATAGTTATGCAGTCTTGAATAAATTTGACCATAACAGCCATTGGGGAGATAAAATAGAATGGATTTTGTTTAATGCCGCTCAAGGTGCAAGGCATCCACATGAATCTTCTATTGCTTATTGTAAGAGTGATAATTCTTATTCAATGTGTGGTCATATCAATGATCATGATTGTAAGGATACAAAAGAAAATCGTTATAAATATTCTCCAGTTCATAAAGATATAGCAGTTTGTTGTGCACCAAATGCAGGTAGAATTTATCCATATTATGTACAGAATATGTGGCATACTCAAAGAGATACTTTGTATCTAGATTTATATGGCCCATCAAAATTGACCACTAAAGTTGGACAGCAGATTATTACCGTAGAGCAGATCACAAACTATCCTTCCTCTGGTGATGTTCAATTAAAAATAGAAGGGGAAAAGGAATATGAATTGGCATTAAGAGTTCCGAAATGGGCGAAGTCATTTAAGGTAAATGGTAAAGTTTATCAGCCAAATCAGAATGGATATGTCATTCTACCTACATCTATAGGAAATGGTAAAATTGATGTGAAAATGGATTTTCAACCAGAAATTCATCATGATACACAGGGTAATTATGTAACATATGGCCCTTTATTATTCGCTCTTCCTTTAGATGGAAAAGCAGAAGATGTAAAAGTATGGAAAGATGAATTTAAGGATCAAAAGTATACTTATACTCAAGATGAAAAGGCTTCTTACCAACTGAGTAATGATGATTCAATTAAAGTTGAAAATGTTCAGTCTTTTAATCCATTCGAAAGTGTTCAACTAAAAGTAGGTTTTACGAACAAAAATGGTGAAGTTGTAAATGCTACAATGATTCCACTTGGAGCAACCGTATTAAGAAAATCAGTTTTCTAAAATGAGAAGAAAAATAACAATCATTCTATCCGTATTGGCAAGTTTCTTATTTATAGCTTGTCAAGAAAAACAAGAAAAGCAAGAGCAGACCCAAAGACCTAATATTATTTATATTATGTCTGATGATCATGCCTATCAGGCAATTAGTGCCTATGATACTTCATTGATACATACTCCCAATATTGATCGATTGGCTAATGAAGGAATGCGTTTCGATCATGCTTATGTTTCTAATTCTATTTGTTCTCCAAGTAGAGCGGTGACTTTGACAGGTAAAATGAGTCATTTAAATACAGTAAAAGATAACTTGGATATTTTTGATTCGACTCAGGTTACTTATCCAAAGATTTTGCAAAAAGTAGGTTATCAAACAGCAGTTGTAGGGAAGTGGCATCTAAAATCACAGCCAACAGGTTTTGATTATTGGGAAGTTTTGCCTGACCAGGGAGACTATTATCAACCTGATTTTAGAACTCCTAAAGGAATGGTGACGGAGCAAGGTTATGTGACAGATATTATCACAGACAAAGCAATTGCTTACCTTGATAAACAAAAAGATAAGGGAGAGCCATTTATGTTGATGGTACATCATAAAGCACCTCACAGAGAGTGGATGGTAGCCATGGAACATTTGAAAGATTTCAAAGATCAGAAAATCAAAATACCTGAAACTTTATTTGATGATTATAAAGGAAGAAGAAAAGCTGCTCAAGAGGCTGAAATGAGGATTTCTGATCATATGGGGCTTACAAATGATACTAAAATTTCGCCTGCTATCAGAGATAAAAAAGGTTTCAAACCATTCATGGGATGGTACGATTGGGCTTATGAGAAAAATCTCAAAAGAATGACAACCGAAGAGAGAACCAAATGGGAAGAAGTATACGGACCAATCAATGAGAATTTTGAGAAGAGTAATCTTACAGGAAAAGCATTAACGGAGTGGAAATACCAACGCTACATGGAAGATTACTTAGGAACATTGGTTAGTGTAGATGAAAATGTAGGCCGTTTATTAGATTATTTAGATAAATCGGGACTTTCAGAAAATACAATTGTTGTCTACACATCTGATCAAGGTTTTTATTTAGGAGAACATGGCTGGTTTGATAAACGATTTATGTATGAAGAATCTTTCCGAACGCCATTGATGGTTAGATGGCCAGGACATATTAAACCAGGTAGTATAAACAAAGATCTTGTGCAGAATATAGATTATGCACCAAGTTTCCTTGAAGCGGCAGGGGTTGAAATCCCTAACGATATGCAAGGGACTTCTTTGATTCCTTTAATGGAGCAGAAGAAAACTGATTGGCGAGATGCTCTGTACTATCATTATTATGAGTATCCTGGTATTCATGGTGTGAAGCGTCATTATGGGATAAAAACCAAAAGGTATAAGCTCATCCATTTCTATTATGATATTGATGAGTGGGAATTATATGACCTTGAAAAAGACCCTAAAGAGATGCAAAATGTATATGATGATCCATCTTATGTAGAAGTAAGAACTAGTTTACATCAGCAATTAAAAGAGCTTAGAAAACAATACAAAGATTCCGATCAATTGACGCAAGAGATGCTGAAAGCGGACTTGAAAAGACTTGCAGAATTAGAACAAGAATAGACAAATAGATTAAGGTTAACTCAAGGTATTGGTTAGCCTTTTAAAACAGGGAGTATCTCAGAAACTGTGTAAATCTATTTTTTAGATTTCAAAATGTTTTGATCAACCCTCGAAATTTCTCTTTGTAAAATTAATGAG
>NZ_JBSWYJ010000062.1:0-27070 GCF_056161045.1 Flammeovirga sp. AWQ4_249 | reverse complement strand
GGTCTCTACAAGAAATACTTTCAATCTCAGGTAGAATATAAATTGAAAAACTACACCGTAGAGGCACGATTCATCGTGTCTCACGAAACATTTACATTTCAAAAAAATAGAATCACTAAAATTCATTTGATTGATGGAGAATTTGATGGTATTTAATATGGCGCTGATTGTGGTACATGAGACGCGATAAATCGGGTCTCTACAAGAAATACTTTCAATCTCAGGTAGAATATAAATTGAAAAACTACACCGTAGAGGCACGATTCATCGTGTCTCACGAAACATATACATTTTCCCAATACATCATACTATTCAAGATAAAAACACATGACACATAAAATATACTTACAGGATGTTACCCTTCGTGATGGCATGCATCCTATTCAACACCAGTACAGCAAACAGCAAATTAAAGACATCGCTATAGCCTTAGATAAAGCCAAAGTCGATGCGATTGAAGTATCTCATGGTGATGGATTGACAGGTGGTAGTTTTAATTACGGATTTGGAGCACATACCGATTGGGAATGGTTGGAAGGTTTAGCAGAACATCTTACTCATGCTAAATTAACGACTTTATTAATTCCAGGAATTGGCACTATTGAGGATTTAAAAAGAGCAAAGGATTTAGGAGTACAATCTGTTCGAGTAGCGACACATTCTACGGAAGCGGATATTTCTGCTCAACATATTGAAGCGGCTAGAAATATGGATATGGATGTTTCTGGTTTCTTAATGATGGCACATATGAATGATCCTAAAAACTTAGCGCAACAAGCAAAATTAATGGAAGATTACGGTGCCAAATGCGTTTATGTTACTGACTCTGCAGGTGCATTACTTATGGATGGTGTGAGAGAACGTATTAAGGCTTTTAAAGATATTCTTCGTGCGGAAACAGAAGTCGGGATTCATTGTCATCACAATTTATCTCTTGGTGTTGCGAATACAATTGTGGCTATGGAAGAAGGTGCCAATCGTTTAGATGCTTCTCTGGCAGGAATGGGTGCTGGAGCCGGTAATTGTCCTTTAGAAGTTTTGGTGGCAACACTAAATAAAATGAATGTAACGCATAATGCTGATTTATTTCCTTTAATGGACATTGCGGATGATATGATTCGTCCTTTACAACAACGTCCTGTTCAAGTAGATAGAGAAACACTTTCATTAGGGTATGCCGGTGTGTATTCTAGCTTCCTTTTACATTCAGAGAGAGCGGCTCAAAAATATGGATTGGATACACGCACTATTTTGAATGAATTAGGAAAAAGAAAAATGGTCGGTGGTCAGGAAGATATGATTGTGGATGTGGCCTTAGATCTTTTAAAGCAATAAAGGAATGATACTAAAGAATTATATCAATGGTGAACTGGTTGCACCCACACATCAAAAGTATTTAGAACTATATAATCCTTCCAAAGGGGAAGTTTACGGAAAAGTACCAAATTCTGATTTATCAGATGTTGAAAAAGCAATAGAGGCTGGTGAAAAGGCATTTGAAGATTGGGCAGCTACTTCAATTGATGAAAGAAGTAGAATTCTAACAAAGATTGCCGATTTAATTGAAGAAAATCTTGATCGTTTAGCGGAAGCGGAATCTTTAGACAATGGCAAGCCGGTTTGGTTAGCAAAGATGGTGGACATTCCAAGAGCATCCGCAAACTTTAGATTTTTCGCCCAAGCCATTACACAATTTTCTACAGCTGCACATGAAATGACTGATGCAATAAATTTTACATTACGTCAACCTCTTGGTGTGGTCGGTGCTATTTCTCCTTGGAATCTCCCCCTCTATTTGTTTACGTGGAAAATTGCTCCTGCTATAGCTGCTGGAAATGCTGTGGTCGCTAAACCTTCCGAAGTGACACCATTGACCGCCTATTTACTTTCTGAATTATGTATTGAAGCAGGTCTACCAAAAGGAGTTCTTAATATAGTGCATGGAGATGGAATAAATGTAGGTGCAGAAATCACAAAACATCCCAATGTTAAAGCCATTTCATTTACAGGTAGTACAACAGTAGGTAAAGAAATTGCAAAAATTGCCGCACCTGCATTTAAAAAGGTATCCTTAGAAATGGGTGGTAAAAACCCAAATATCATTTTTGCAGATTGTAATTATGATAAAATGTTGCAAACTACCATCCGATCTTCCTTTGCCAATCAAGGACAAATTTGTCTTTGTGGTTCAAGAATTTTAGTGGAAGAAAGTATTTATGAGCAATTCAAAAGAGACTTTGTTCAGAATGTAAAAGAATTAAAAGTGGGTCCTCCTCATCTTGAGGATTCGAAACAAGGGGCAATAGTTTCAAAAGCGCATTACGAAAAAGTATTAAAGCATATAGAAATTGCGAAAAAAGAGGGTGGTGAAATCATCTTAGGAGGAAAAGCCATTCACCCTGAAGGTCATGAAAAAGGTTGGTACATCTCCCCTACAATTATTGAAGGGTTAGATCAAAACTGCAGAACAAATCAAGAAGAAATTTTTGGTCCAGTAGTAACTATTATGCCTTTCAAAACGGAAGAAGAAGCCTTACAACTAGCGAATGCCACTGCGTATGGTTTGGCAAGTAGTATTTGGACTGAAAATATAAGCAGAGCCAATCGCATGGCTAAAAAAATTCATGTAGGCATCGTCTGGGTGAACACATGGCTCTATAGAGATTTACGAACACCTTTTGGAGGAGTCAAAAATTCCGGTGTAGGTCGAGAAGGAGGATTTGAAGCCTTACGCTTTTTCACCGAACCAAAAAATGTATGCATTCAATATTAAATGGAAAGCCTGTAATCTGATTATAAGCTTTTTTATATAAAATAGATTTTTTACAATTTATCCGTATCTAAACGTTTATAAACGTGTAATATACCGATAAACAACACATTCTTTGTAAATTTCATAAAATTGTATCAAATCGAAGATAAAGATGACTTAATATTAGCAATACATATAAAGTTACTCTGAAGACGCACCTAATCATAGGTTCATTTGTAATGGATTAACGATTGAAATAGAGTTATTTACAGGTTTAAGGGAAATAGAAACCTCATCAGCGCCTGATAATTATATTTCGTATTTGATAATTTATATTATAGGCTTATATTTATACTATTGTATATATGCCATGGCGTTTAATAAATATATTGTGTCACAGTGGTGTATATCGAATGTTATGTGTGAGAGGGTGTATAAGAAAAAGAAAATGAAGTTAATATCAGTATTTATTCTACTATTTATAATAGGTATTCCTAACCAAACCATTGGGCAATTTACTCAAATGGAAATTGATGAAATACTTGATGGAGAAGCATTTGAAGATCATTTAGGAGAGTTGTCCTTAGGAGATTTATGGATTTTTAGGAATTATATTTTCGCAAAAAAAGGTTATCGTTTCCGTAACTCAGACCTTCAAGAACTTTATAACCGTAATTTCCACTTGTCAGGATATATGGATAAGGTCGAATTGACAAGTAGAGAAAAAGATATTGTGACAAAAATCAAAATGCGAGAAGATAAGTTAAGTGAAGATCTACGTCAAACTATAATTGGTAAAGATACCTTTGAAATTAGAAATGGATATCTAATAAGTACCCTTCTTCAATTTCGTGAAGAGCCCCATAAAATAGACCAAAGTATTAAAACAATTTCCTGTGATACATTGGACAATAACCTCTACCTCATAAAAATGAACACAGCGTATTTTATTGATGATATAGAATGTTGTTTAGGTGATATGTGGGCTATTAATAAAGTTGTAGAGCAGTATGTTTTTAATAGTAAGACTAAGAAGTTAGTAGTGGTTCCTAAGCACATTACTAATGGGAAAATTGTAGATAACCTAATTGACCATAGGTATTTAATTGTAACATCTGAACCAATTTCTGGTCCTCCTATTTTTGAATTATACAATTTAGAAGGTTTTCAGCTTGTTATTAGTTTTGATGAAGTAGCTGGTTATGACATTCAAGGGTCCATGAAACAACCTGAAATAGTAATTTGGGAAATAACTGATAAAAATGTAGAATATCCATACAAATATATTAGGGAAAATGTTTTTAAAGAAGGACATTTAATAAAGGGTAAAGAAGAAAAAACAGAATTGTTTTGGTACTTTGCAGGATAACACACACATAATCGAGTAGAGCGCCGCTAGGCAAATAACCTAGCGGAGACCCTCTCACACCACCGTACGTACGGACCGCGTATACGGCGGTTGGTTACTGTTCGGCTAATTAAAACCTAGTCCTGCTTTGTAAAGGCTAGTGTATTCTTCTTCTGCTGAATCAACAGAATACACCTCCATTTTCAATTAAGGACACTGTAACCTTCAGTCCTTCAGCGAGGTGAGTTCTCCGAAACTTGCCGGTACTTGTATCGCCTACTATTACCTCTGCTGACTTCTCTTGTTGAACCTGCAACGAAGAGATCTCCCCAAGTAAGGACACCTTCTTTTAGTTGATCCCTGCGACATCTACATAGACAGCACTGTGTTTGGAATTACAGCGTGATACACACGTTCGGACTTCGCAATGATGTGCTTACTCATCCTACCGCCTATGCCTCATATGTCGTTCCTGTCTGTCAGTACCAACTTTTGCCGTTTGACTTACTTCAGTGCATCCCTCACGAGAAACCACCTTGTCACGTGCTAATGCTTCGGGATCGTACTCCGCGCATAAGGGACTTGCACCCTCTAGAAGATTGAACTATATTTAGACAAATATAGATCGTGCCCATTTTGGGCACACACAATAGCTAATCTCCATCCATCGGGTGACACACCCGCTGGTCGTAGTTTAGCCATTACGTTATAATGCATAGAAGGAAATGATAGCATAAAAATTGAAATTTCAGATTGTTAATCAGTCAAGATTTACTACAAGAAAAAGGCTTTTTGTTTTAGTGCAAAATTAATACATACTACTTCATGTTTAGGTTAATTATGACAGAGGTAAATTACACTATCAGCATTGTTACCACAGTCCAGACGACACTGTAGTACAAAAATTTCAATATTCCTGCTCTAAATTATTTTTGGGACTTTCAATCCTTCCAACCAAACAGACTTTAGAATTGCCAATTGTAATATCATTTGAGAATTAAATTTAGTAGTTATCTGAAAGAAATTATCAAGGTTTAATTATGATCTACCACCTTACTTTTCGGCAATAACTTTTTATGGTAGAGAGGTATTTAAAAAGCCCTTAAATAATTAGTTCTATCTTGTCCTTTATGGTAGTTTCTTTCCAACAAAATTCACCATTAAATGTGACAATTTATTGCAAGGTGTTATTTCAGAAAAGCTATCAAAAGGCAGTCAGAATACACAAATTATTAAAACTACATACGCATTATAATCGAGTAGAGCGCCGCTAGGCAAATAACCTAGCGGAGACCCTCTCACACCACCGTACGTACGGACCGCGTATACGGCGGTTGGTTACTGTTCGGCTAACTTTTTGTAGATATCGGACATAGAAATATACCCTCTTTTCTCAAGTCGTTCTAAGGTGATTGTGGTGATAAGAATCGGACTTTGAGCAACTGCCCATCCTCCTTTTCTCGTTCTGCTCCAAGCGTATGCCTGATCATAAGATATCCCCAAACGCATTAAGTTTTTGCGTTTCCGTTCTACCTTTTTCCAATGATGCCAGATGCAGTAACGCAGTCTATTTCTGACCCATTCATCTACCTTTTTAAGTTTTCGTTTGATGTTTCCAAGACTAAAGTAGTTCACCCAACCTCTTTGGATTTCTAAAAGTTTCTTGATGCGTTCATCAAAACTCATGGGAGTTGTTTTTCGAGTAACCTCTTTGAGGCTTGTCTTCAACTTTTCCATGAATCACGCTTGGCAACCAATTGATATTGTCCTTTTGAACCTTTCTTATAGCTCGATACAAAAGCATAACCAAGTACCTCAAAATCTAGAGGACGACGTTTTCCACTTTTCTCTCGATTGATCGGTAGTTTTAGGACATCCCGTAGAAAAACATACACGTTATTTCCTACACGTTTTGCTGCTTTTTCCGACTTAACATAAATGCTGAAATCATCGGCATATCGCACAAAACGAACTCCTCGTTCCATTAAAAAGAGATCCAGTTCATGAAGCAAAATATTAGAAAGAAGTGGACTTAATGGTCCTCCTTGCGGAACTCCTTTTCGTCTTTTCTCCAGTTTGCCTTGAATCATGATTGGTGCTCTTAGGAATTTACGAATCAGTTTCATGGTGATAGGACATTTGACTCTTTGGTAGATCAGTTGCAGTAAGATGCTGTGATCTACTTCATCGAAAAAGCTTTTAAGGTCGATATCAATAATATGTTGATAACCCTCATTGATGTAGGATAACGATGTTTGAAGTGCATCGTGAGCACTTTTATTGGGGCGAAAACCAAAGCTGTAATCTGAAAATTCCCTTTCGAAAATGGGAGATAAAACTTGATGTAATGCCTGCTGAATGAGACGATCTTGTACTGTAGGAATACCCAAAAGACGTGTTTTACCATTCGGTTTGGGAATCTCCACCCCTTTAATAGGTTGAGGTAGATATTGACCCGAAAGTATACTGCTTTTGGTGTTATCCCATGTTTTCTGTAAGTGAAAGAAGAGTTGAGCAATGGACATTTTGTCGATTCCTGCACTTCCTCCGTTACGGTAAACACGTTGATACGCCCGTTTCATATTTATTTTAGACACTACTTGTTCGATCATTCTACTAAAATTTAAAACCTAGTCCTGCTTTGTAAAGGCTAGCATATTCTTCTTCTGCTGAATCAACAGAATACACCTCCATTTTCAATTAAGGACACTGTAACCTTCGGTCCTTCAGCGAGGTGAGTTCTCCGAAACTTGTCGGTACTTGTATCGCCTACTATGACCTCTGCTGACTTCTCTTGTTGAACCTACAACGAAGAGATCTCCCCAAGTAAGGACACCTTCTTTCAGTTGATCCCTGCGACATCTACATAGACAGCACTGTGTTTCGAATTACAGCGTGATACCCACGTTCGGACTTCGCAATGATGTGCTTACTCATCCTACCATCTATGCCTCTTATGTCGTTTTTGTCCATCAGTACCAACTTTTGCCGTTTGACTTACTTCAATGCATCCCTCACGAGAAACCACCTTGTCACGTGCTAATGCTTCGGGATCGTACTCCGCGCATAAGGGACTTGCACCCTCTAGAAGATTGAACTATATTTAGACAAATATAGATCGTGCCCATTTTGGGCACACACATCAGCTAATCTCCATCCATCGGGTGACACTCCCGCTGGTCGTAGTTTAGCCATTACGTTGGGCACAATTATTCAAATATCTACCTAAATTTTTATAATGTTATTTATCAAAAAAGTAAATGCCAATTCTTTAAAAAAGATTGTAATTCATATTATAAATACATTAGCAGAACTGAAATTTAAAGAATTGTTAGATGAATTAGAATATGATGAATATTTTGATTGGACACCTGAACTATTAGAGAATGTAATATCTAATTATGGTTTCCCTGAAGATACATTAGGTGAATATAAAGTAAGTTCTGTAATTGATTATAATGATAAGGTCATTTCAGAAAATATTATAGACCATGAAAATGGAAAATTTAGTTTAGATTTTGAAGTTCCATTAAATGGTAAAATGAGTGATTTAACTGTTTCAATAGAACTTAGACAAGTTAATAACGGATATAAAATTGTTCTTGGTAATATTCGAGTTTTATAATTATACGCTTTTTAATCATTAAAAAAAAAAGAGCATTAATCTAGAACTACTATATTTATCTTTTTAAGATTAGACTTCTTAGATTGGATAATAAACAATGAACACTTTTAAATTAATTACAATTTTAAACAGTGCCCAATCGAGTAGAGCGCCGCTAGGCAAATAACCTAGCGGAGACCCTCTCACACCACCGTACGTACGGACCGCGTATACGGCGGTTGGTTACTGTTCGGCTAATTAAAACCTAGTCCTGCTTTGTAAAGGCTAGCCTATTCTTCTTCTGCTGAATCAACAGAATACACTTCCATTTTTCAATTAAGGACACTGTAACCTTCGGTCCTTCAGCGAGGTGAGTTCTCCGGAACTTGCCGGTACTTGTATCGCCTACTATGACCTCTGCTGACTTCTCTTGTTGAACCTGCAACGAAGAGATCTCCCCAAGTAAGGACACCTTCTTTTAGTTGATCCCTGCGACATCTACATAGACAGCACTGTGTTTCGAATTACAGCGTGATACTCACGTTCGGACTTCGCAATGATGTGCTTACTCATCCTACCGCCTATGCCTCTTATGTCGTTTTTGTCCATCAGTACCAACTTTTGCCGTTTGACTTACTTCAGTGCATCCCTCACGAGAAACCACCTTGTCACGTGCTAATGCTTCGGGATCGTACTCCGCGCATAAGGGACTTGCACCCTCTAGAAAATTGAACTATATTTAGACAAATATAGATCGTGCCCATTTTGGGCACACACATCAGCTAATCTCCATCCATCGGGTGACACTCCCGCTGGTCGTAGTTTAGTATTTACGTTAGCCACCATTAAAAAAAGAACGATGAAAATAATCCTCACATTTCTAGTCGGAATACTATTAACGGGACAAACCTTTGCGAAATGTGCATCAGGTGGTATATGGACATTCCCTCAAAATGGAGTGATTAAGCAAAACTCATGGATAATGATTGAAGGTTATGCAACAAGCCAGAAAATCATTAGCTCTTTAAATCAAGATTATCCCATTTACCTTGAAAGCGAAGGACATAAAGTAAAATTGAACGTTACAAGTATTAACAAAGGACAGTTTCAACTTACTCAAGCCATATTGAGCCCTGACGAAAAATTAATCTCAGGTCGAACTTACACTTTGAAGATTGACAACTTAAACAAACATGAAAAAACGCTATTGACTAAATGGAATTCAGAAACGAATGAAAAAGAACCGATAATATGGGAAGTCGAAGGTGGTACAGACACTGAAGCACCCATACTATCAAATCAACCTGAATTGGTTAATAAAAGCACGGTTCATTACGGTTGTGGACCTGCAATTTATGCGGACTTTAAAATTCAGACAAAAGACGAATCTGATGTATTGATTAAAACCGAGCTTGTTGACTTGGAGAGTGGTAAATCCACAACTTACTTTTTAAGTTTTGGCGAATCAGACACTTTGAGTGTAGGACATGGTATGTGTTCAGGTGCATTTGACTACAAGGAGAATGGAAAATATAAAGTGAGATTCAGCTTGATAGATATTTGTGGAAATGAAAATGAAAAATGGACAGCTTGGATTGAGTTTGATAGTCCATTCGAAGGATATTAAAAAAGAAAAAACGGTGGCTAATCGAGTAGAGCGCCGCTAGGCAAATAACCTAGCGGAGACCCTCTCACACCACCGTACGTACGGGTCTCGTATACGGCGGTTGATTACTTTTCGGTTAACTTTTTGTAGATGTCGGACATAGAAATATACCCTCTTTTCTCAAGTCTCTCTAAGGTGATTGTAGTGATAAGAATCGGACTTTATTCACGACTTTATTGTTTTTCATCGGTGATCATGAACTCGTTCCTCGTTTGAGCAACCGCCCAACCTCCTTTTCTCGTTCTGCTCCAAGCGTATGCCTGATCATAAGATATCCCCAAACGCATTAAGTTTTTACGTTTCCGTTCTACCTTTTTCCAGTGATGCCAGATGCAGTAACGAAGACGATTTCTGACCCATTCATCTACCTTTTTAAGTTTTCGCTTGATGTTTCCAAGACTAAAATAATTGACCCAACCTCTCTGAATTTCTAGAAGTTTCTTGATGCGTTCATCAAAACTCATGGGAGTTGTTTTTCGAGTAACCTCTTTGAGGCTTGTCTTCAACTTTTTCCATGAATCACGCTTGGCAACCAATTGATATTGTCCTTTTGAACCTTTCTTATAGCTCGATACAAAAGCATAACCAAGTACCTCAAAATCTAGAGGACGACGTTTTCCACTTATCTCTCGATTGATCGGTAGTTTTAGGACATCTCGTAGAAAAACATATACATTATTTCCTACACGTTTTGCTGCTTTTTCAGACTTTACATAAATGCTAAAATCATCGGCATATCGCACAAAATGAATTCCTCGTTCCATTAAAAAGAGATCCAGTTCATGAAGCAAAATATTAGAAAGAAGTGGACTTAATGGTCCTCCTTGCGGAACTCCCTTTCGTCTTTTCTCCAGTTTGCCTTGAATCATGATTGGTGCTCTTAGGAATTTACGAATCAGTTTCATGGTGATAGGACATTTGACTCTTTGGTAGATCAGTTGCAGTAAGATGCTGTGATCTACTTCATCGAAAAAGCTTTTAAAGTCGATATCAATAATATGTTGATAGCCCTCATTGATGTAGGATAGCGATGTTTGAAGTGCATCGTGAGCACTTTTATTGGGGCGAAAACCAAAGCTGAAATCTGAGAACTCCCTTTCAAAAATGGGAGATAAAACTTGATGTAGTGCCTGCTGAATAAGGCGGTCTTGTACCGTTGGAATCCCCAAAAGACGTGTTTTACCATTCGGTTTGGGAATCTCCACACCTTTAATAGGTTGAGGTAGATATTGACCCGAAAGTAAACTGCTTTTGGTGTTATCCCATGTTTTCTGTAAGTGAAAGAAGAGTTGAGCAATGGACATTTTGTCGATTCCTGCACTTCCTCCGTTACTGTAAACACGTTGGTACGCCCGTTTCATATTTATTTTAGACACTACTTGTTCGATCATTCTACTAAAATTTAAAACCTAGTCCTGCTTTGTAAAGGCTAATGTATCCTTCTTCTGCTGAATCAACAGAATACACCTCCATTTTCAATTAAGGACACTGTAACCTTCAGTCCTTCAGCGAGGTGAGTTCTCCGGAACTTGCCAGTACTTGTATCGCCTACTATGACCTCTGCTGACTTCTCTTGTTGAACCTGCAACGAAGAGATCTCCCCAAGTAAGGACACCTTCTTTCAGTTGATCCCTGCGACATCTACATAGACAGCACTGTGTTTCGAATTACAGCGTGATACCCACGTTCGGACTTCGCAATGATGTGCTTACTCATCCTACCGCCTATGCCTCATATGTCGTTCCTGTCTGTCAGTACCAACTTTTGCCGTTTGACTTACTTCAGTGCATCCCTCACGAGAAACCACCTTGTCACGTGCTAATGCTTCGGGATCGTACTCCGTGCATAAGGGACTTGCACCCTCTAGAAGATTGAACTATATTTAGACAAATATAGATCGTGCCCATTTTGGGCACACACAAGGTGTATAGGTCATAGCCTTCCTTCGGTCGGCAACGCCCCATACACAGAACGTTAGCTTGCATTTGAAAATGACTAAAATTATACAAATAATAATACTGACTTTTTTGTTAACGAGCTGTACAGACTCGGACAAGATATTACAGGGAAATAAATTTGACGAAGGAGATTGGTTGTTTGTCAATGTGAACTATGTTGACAAAACTTTGGAATTGATTGATGATGAATCGGTTCTAAAACAAAACAAAAATGGAATATGGGTGACACCGTTGGGTAATTGCGGTGGAACAACTTGTGATGGTTTTCTGAAGCTGTATAAGGACGGAAAGCTCGTTAAAGAAAATGAATATTTAACTCGAGCCGCTTTAGTTGAAACGAACGAATTAAAAAATAGCTACAGAAAAGGAACTGATTGGACAATTGACCCAATTGATGAATCGAGATTCAGGTTTTTGTGGGACAGCTTGAAAACAGAAGATGTTTACCCGACTGTTTACCATACTCAACCAGCGGACAAAGACATTATTTGGGCCTATAAAATTGATAAAAAATAAAAAACGCAAGCTAATAATTAGGGCTTAGTTTGGTTTGCAAACCCAAAAATTAAGCCCTAGTTGAACAATGGCGGTGTAGCCATGAAATGCGGACTTGTATGGAATTTAGGATGGACTTTTCGATTACTCGGAAGGTCTTTTTTGTGGATACTGTTTTTTCTTTACTCCGAATTATTGTCGAAAGTTGAATTATTAGAAGAAATCTTCTTTCTTTTTTTGCTGAAACTTGCTCATTTTGGAAAGTCTAGGGTGTAACGTTCAATAATTAGGGCTTAGTTTGGTTTGCAAAGCCAAAAATTAAGCCCTAGTTGAACAAAAGCGTTGAAGCCATGAAATGTAGACTTGTAGGAAAAATTAGGATGGATTTCTCTTGAATTATTTTTAATATCCCTTCACTAGATTTGACCTGAAAAAAAACTTTTGAATTTTGCATTACAAATTCATAATCTCTATCTTACATTGTCTTCCAACTATTCTTTAGCAAACTAATTTTTTATGATGAGTTGGAGGTGTTTTTTACTATTGAATATACATCATGGTGTTTATAAAAAAATAATGTGACATGTAGTGGTGTTTATTTGATGTTGGCATTCATTAATCACACATGAAACTATCTACACAAACATATACTGAAGCTTTACAAAGTCATTACGAAAGGTATTTTAATGTAAAAGGAATCATAAAAAGTTGGAATTTTGGGTCAATAAATAACTTACATCCAGATTTTTATATTTTAGAAATTCCACCAAATAAAAAACATAATATGTGGGCATATCTCACAGTAGGTATGTCTTTAGATTTGGAAAAAGAAAACTTAATCGAAGTGGTTATTTATTCTTCGGAGTCTGATGATTCATTAGTTGAATTATTAACTATGACTGCATCTTTTCATAGAAAGAGTAGTTATCTCAATTTACATCATACTATAAATATTGGTAGGTCTTGGATTAAAGAATCAAAATGTAATTATGGTTACATATCTTTACCATATTTAGATGGTCCCGAATATGAGCTTTTTAATTATAATGAACAAATTGTACATTGTTATTGGCTTATTCCAATTACTCTAAAAGAAAGAGACTTTAAAGTAAGTTATGGCTGGGAGGAATTAGAAGATTTATTTGAAAAATATCAAGTAGATTATATTAATCCCAATAGAACATGCATGTTAAACAACTAAAACGAAATGCCAATAATTAGGTCTTAGTTTGGTTTGCAAAGCAAAAAATTATCTCCTACTGAACAATGGAGGTGTAGCCATGAAATGCAAACTTGTAGGAGAAAATTAGGATGAACTTTTCTTGAATTATTTTTTATATCCCTCACTTAATTTGATCTGAAAAAACTTTTGAATTTTGCATTACAAATTCATAATATCTATCTTACATAGTCTTCCAACTATTCTTTAACAAACTAATTTTTTATGATGAGTTGGAAGTGTTTTTTACTATTGAATATACATCATGGTGTTTATATAAAAATAATGTGACATCTAGTGGTGTTTATTTGATGTTAGCAACTATATCATATCTAATGTCTTACTAATTAAACATGAAACTTCAGCAATTACTCATATTACCTCTTTTATTTTTTTTGAATTCCATTTCATTCATAGGTTTTCGTTCTTTATATGAATCTAAATTACTTTATACTAGTAATGATACCTTAATCAACCAAATAAGAGAAACAACACCTGTAAGAAAGACATTTTTAGATTACGAAAAAGTATTCCCTTTCAAGTTGAGTTTAACAGAAATGCCACCAAATATTCTAGAATTAATCAAATATACAGAAATTGAAAACTTACATAGAAAGTTAGACACTTCACTAAAAAGGTATTCATTGCTAGACCATTTTGAGAATAAAGAAACATTTTATTTCAGAATTATTGAAGAAAATGAATATTGTTGTAGAATTATCTATTTGGTATACTATGATAAGATAACTTCCGAAGTATCAAGTATATCATATTTTGGTATTTACGGAGGAGATGGAGGTTGGGAGACTACTTCAACAGAAAGTTGGGAATCAGAATCAATTTTAACTTTGAAAAAATTAGTAATTAATGATTATGATAATATTGATGATTCTTACACTGAACAAAAAGACTCATTAACTTACAAGTATGAGATATTATCATCTAAAATCAATATCACATTATTAGATAGTGTAAGAACAGAAACAACAATTAGGTAATCATTAATCAAATATATACAGTTGCTAATAATTAGGGCTTAGTTTGGTTTGCAAAGCCAAAATAATCCCTAGTTGAACAATGGCGTTGAAGTCATAGAATACTAGTTCGTAGGTGAAAATTAAGATGGACTTTTCGACTATTCAGAAGGTCTTTTCTTGGATAAAATTATTTACATTACACTCTTATTCAATAAGTTACTCTATTTCATGAGTTAATCTATCCAATTTTAAGGATATACCCAAAGAATAATAGTTAAAAGCTATCCTTCTGTTGTTACATCATGGTTCTTGATTTAGCAATTTTGAATCCTTATTAGGTAATAATATTTAGTATACTATAAAATCTATAGGTTATTAAAACCATTCTTAAATTGTAAATAATTTCTTTTTAAGTATGTTGTTATTAACAGAGTAATTGTTTTAAATTCGATTTATCTAGACAAAATTATGTAAATCTTTTTATGAAATATTTTATTACAATTTTCTTTTTTTTGTTTTCCATCCAAACTAATGCTCAACAATTTAATATTCTTCTTATAACAGAAACGAATGGCTGGCATCATGAGTCTATAGGTGCAGGTATAAACGCAATTCAAAAACTATCAGAAGTTCATCACTTCCAACTTGAAAGGCAACAGCAAGCGAATCCTATAAATTATGATAGATTAAGAAAATTTGACGCCATCATATTTTTAGGTACTACAGGTGATATATTTAACAATGAAGAACAAAAAGCTTTTGAAAAATTCATTCAATCTGGAAAAGGTTTTGTTGGTATTCATAGTGCTTCTGACACAGAGTATGATTGGAATTGGTATACACAATTAGTTGGCCATATGTTTATTATACATCCAAAGATTCAAACAGCACAATTAGATGTTGTTGATAAGAATTTTCCTGGACTTGAATCATCACCTGATAAATTGTTGATTACTGATGAATGGTATGAACTATCAAAACCAAAAATAAAAGGTTTAAAATATTTGGTGACCGTTAATGAAAAATCTTATAACCCAATTGTTGATTGGGGTAATAAAAAAGGAAATGGCATGGGAGAATTCCATCCTATTTCATGGTATCATAAATTTGATGGTGGCAGATCATTTTATACTGCGTTAGGTCATGTTGATAAAATGTATGAAAACCATTGGTTCTTACAACATTTATATGGTGGCATCTATTATGCAGCAACAGGAAAAGGTATTATGCTTATCCGTAATATTAACAGTATTGATGACCTATTGCAATAATAACTCTATCGAATAGATTATCACCGAAATATCTTCTATTCAGTTTATAACAAAATTCATCAAGGTAATTCTGTAAGTATTTTCCTTTCATATGGTGATATAACCCTAAAAATGTTCTTTTAGCATTACTAATAGCTATATGAACCCAACCTAAATTGTTTTTTGAAAACTCTTTCGTGGATCTTTCTGTGAAATGGTATTCTACAATGTTTCCAATATCCACATATGATGTGCTTTTATCAGAAAATACAATTGATGTGTCTAGAATATTTTCTTTAATACAATTATTAATTGATTCTTTTAAATGGTCCTCTAACACCTTCATTTTAAAGTACCGACATTGATGATTCACACTTTCAGAATCTATATCTTCAATAGATGTAGATTCAGCCATAACAGCCACATTTTGTTGTTTTTGACTACCTCTACCTCTTCTCAAATTAGTGTTTTCTGGAGCACCTATTGTGAAATAACCTTCATCAAATTCTACCATATCTTCTAACATATATAAGCCATCTCTTTTTCCCATAGCCTCCCTAATTTTATGCATCATACGCCAAATACTTTCATAACGAGAATGTTTTAATTGACGTTGAAGTTCTGAGGCAGATAGACCTTTTTTGGTCATTGTCATAAAAGCACTTGCCAAATACCATTTACGAATAGGTAATTTACTTCCATGCATGATAGATCCACTGCGAAGAGTTGTTCTAAAATTGCAAGATGAACATTGCCATTGGTTTAATGCTTTTAGCCAATAGTGTTTTGTACAATTACATTTTTTACAGATAATACCCTCTTTTTCACGAGTTTCTTTAAAATGAATGATACATGATTCTTCATCAGGAAATTTTTCAGTAAAATCTAATATGTTCATAGTCTCTAATTATTGTTTGCACTAAATTAGACAAGTAGAACGTATTAGAAATACGTACTGTTATTTAAACGGATAAGCATAAAAGGTATTTATGATTAAATGTGGAAATTTTGTCAAATTAATTTCAATAAATAACTATCGACAAATAATCTAAAGGAGTGTATGTTTTTATGAAAACATTGGACATAACATTACTTACACTTGTTATCAGATCCCTTATTCGTAAATTATTTAGTAAATAAAAATATGTAATATCACTTTATTTACCATGAAACAAGTTGCCTTAAACGAATATATTTCTCTATTAGAAAAAAATGAATTACTTCATCGTATTAAAGAAGAAGTGGAAGTAGATGAAATTCCAACCATAATAGATGATCATCGCAATAAGGCTTTATTCATAGAAAAGATTAAGGATAGTACTTTTCCAATGTTGACCAATGCTTACAGCAGCAGAAAAATGTATGCTTTAGCTTTAGGCTGTAAAGAAGATGAACTTTTAAAAGAACTCGTCAAAAGACTCGAAAATCCTATTCCTCCTACCAAAGTAGACACTGCACCTTGCAAAGACATCATTTTGAAAGGAGATGATATTGATCTCACAAAATTCCCATTATTCCTTCATCATCTATACGATGGTCATGCCTTTTTGACGGATGGCTGTATGATTACGAGTGATCCTGAATCCGGTGAGATTGATTGGGGTGTTTATAGAATTATGTATCGAGACAAAAATGAGGTGAATGTTCATATGCAATTTCCTACACATATTGGAAATATTAATGCCCACAAATACTATAAAAAAGGGGAAGATATGCCTGTATGTATTATGTTAGGTGGTTCTTGTTTAGAGAAAATTGGCACTGCATTGAACCTTCCAAATGCTACCGATTGGGAAGTATTAGGTGGACTTTATGGAGAAAGTACCAAAGTTGTCAGTGCTGAAACGAATCATTTGACAATCCCTGCCAATGCTGAAATTGTCATTGAAGGTAGAATACTTACTTCTGAAGGATGGATATGGGATGAAGGTCCATTTGGAGAGTACGCAGGTTTGTATAGTGCGGGTTTTCCTAAAGACTGCAGAATGATTATTGATTGCATTACAATGCGAGAAAATTCAATCTATCAGTATGCTTCATTAGGCGGAGCAACTCCTTGGATGTCTGATACAGCCGTTGCACTTCCCACAGCTGAAGCACTTACATATATGAAATTAAAACAAAATGAAATCCCTGTTGATCATGTTGTATATACCAATACAGGAATGGCAAATGTTTGTTATGTTTCGATAGATTCTAATGATGCGGAAATAGCTCAGAAGACATTAAAAGTTTTACTTGCAGATCCCAAAAGTGCACGTCCTTGCTATGCTTATGTTTTTCATAAAGATGTTGACCTTAATGATACCGAAAAAACACAGTGGTCATTGGCTTGGCATTGTCATCTACCAGATGATCTTTTTCTTCCAGCAAAAGGGATGAAACCTGATGAGGAAGGATATGCTATTATGCAAAAGAAAATAGGTTTCAATTGTGTTCCTACAATCCATAACGAAGTCGATCAATTTAATACAACAATCGCAGCAATAACTCCCCCTTTTGAAAAGTCTACAACTTGTAAAGTAATTGAAATTGAAGAATTAACTCAGAAAATGGAAGCTTTTATTCGACAACAACCAAGAAGGTGGTTTGACATTTTAGAGGAGTTTTCAGGACAACCCTATCCTACTCTCTACAAAACTTTTGGCATCTTAAGACCTCGTTTATCAAGGAATGAGGAAAGGCCAGATTATACTTATTTTCTAAAAGACAAGTAAACAGTAATCTGATAATTAGAAGTGTTGATCAATAAATTATAAGGTATTTTACAAAAGAATTTTTATGGGTAGGATTCAACTTTTTAAATGGAGTGACTGTCTTTGTAATTGAAACAACTCATTTAAATTCAAATATTATGAAAAGGTCTCTCCTACTTATGTTACTTACTTTCTTATTGGCTATTTCTATTTCTTCATCAGCGCAAGAAGTAAGTTATCTCACTTATCATCAAGAGATTATTAACGCTGAAAAATACATCAGTAATGAAAACTATGTGAAGGCTTTAGAAACATATCAAAACATTTTTCAGAAGTATGAATTTGTATTTTTACGCGACTACAAAAATGCTACACAAATTGCTTATTTTTTAAATGACGAAGCAACAACGTTCACTTTATTGAAAGAAGGAATCAAAGCAGGTTGGACATTAAAAAGTATTCAAAAAAACAATTTCTTATCCCCTTTTCAACATACTGAAAAATGGTCTCAAATTAAAAAGGATTATCCAATCATTAGAGAAACGTATTTAAATAATCTTAATGAAAAGGTAAGAGCTCAAGTTCATCAGATGTCTAAAAAAGATCAAAAGAAGGCATTAGCTGTATTTGTCAGAATCGGTGATAAAGCACAAGAGAGATATGCGACTAAAAAATTTGCTCCTCATAGTGAATTACAGCTTCAAGAATTCATTCAAATAGATGATCAATATGGTTATCCAGGAGAACAGCTTATAGGCAATGATGATTGGATGGAAATGATTTTATCTCATCATAATTCTATTTCAGATGAATACACACAAAAAGATACACTCTACAATTTTATTAAACCAAAATTGTTTGTTGCTTTAGATAAAGGACAAATCTCTCCATATGAATTAGCAATGATAGATGATTGGTATATTGCTGTACATTATGATCGTCAATTAGCAGGATATGGCTTTTTGGATGCTCCTCAAAATAAAACAATTGATAAAACTAATGCTCTTCGAAAAAAGGTTGGTTTGAGGTCTGTGGAATTGAGAAATAAATTAATTGATATTGAAAAGGAAACCGGAATGAATCTCAATTTACCGGATTGGGTAAAAGGTAAAATCGAAATATTATCCACAGATAATGAGTTAATTAAATAAGGTATTCTTAAGAGTAACTTAAATTGTAATAGATAAAATAATTGTATAAATTTTCATTCATAAGATAATATAGTTTAAATTAATAACTGAGTTTTTTATAAAAATTACAAAATACCCAAATTCGAAAAACTAATTCACTATGAAGAAGCTATTACTCATTTTACTATTCTTTTCAAATACGCACTTTCTTTTTGCCCAAGACCTATTGCAATCAGGTCCTATGGTAGGTTATTCTACGATGTCAGAAGTATTATTATGGGTACAAACTACTAAATCTGTCAAGGTACATTTTGAATATTACGATAAAGAAAAACCAAAAGAAAGATATAAGACTGATACTTATGTGACTCAGGCCAAAGATGGTTTTGTAGCTCGACTTATTGCCAATCAAATTCAACAAGGGAAAAAGTATAATTATGAAGTTTTTTTGAATGGTAAACAAGTCAAGAAAGACTATCCCATGGAATTCCAATCACAAGTTTTATGGCAATGGAGAACAGATCCCCCTGAAGTAAATTTTGCAATAGGTAGTTGTAATTATGTCAATGAACCACCTGTTGATAGACCTGGGACTCCTTATGGAAGTAATCATGAAATTTTCACAGCCATTCATCAAAAGAAACCCGATTTTATGATGTGGCTTGGTGACAATACTTATTTAAGAGAAGTGGATTGGAACTCAAGAACAGGTTTTCTACACCGCTATACGCATACACGTTCTTTGAAGGAGTTACAACCGTTATTGGCTTCCACACATAATTACGCCATTTGGGATGATCATGATTTTGGTCCCAATGATGCTGATGGAAGTTTTTGGTTGAAAGATACGTCAACTGAGATGTTCAAATTATTTTGGGGAAATCCCAATTATAATGTTGTGGGAAATGGTGGAATTGCAGGAACATTTCATTGGGCAGACCTTCAGTTCTTCCTTTTAGACAATCGTTTTCATAGAACGTCAAATCGTAATTATACGGAGGAACGTCAGATGCTTGGGAAGGAACAAATCGATTGGTTGATTAATGCTTTGTCTTTTAGTCAAGCTACTTTTAAGTTTATTGCTATAGGAGGTCAAGTGTTGAGCACCGCAGTTGGGCATGAAAGCTATGCAACTTTTGCGGATGAAAGGCACTATTTATTACAAAAAATTAGAGAGGCAAAAATTGAAGGGGTTATCTTCTTGACAGGCGATGTTCATCATACTAGTTTAAGTGTGATGCAAGAGAATGACAAAGTTTATCCTCTCTATGACCTTACGAGTTCTTCTTTAACTTCAGGTGTTTACAACAAGAAAGAAGTATTTAATAAAAATGCAATTGAAGAAACTTTTGTAGGCGTTCATAACTTTGGATTACTTAAAGTCAGTGGCCCCAAAAAGAATAGAGTATTACAGATTAATATCGTTGACAAAGATGGAAAAACGCTTTGGACAAGAGAAATCAAAGCGGAAGAATTGAAATACAAATAAGACAAAAAAATCCTCACAAGTCATCAATGTTACTTGTGAGGATTTTTTCCTATTGTCCGTTTAATTCTTTAGAGACAATGTATTTTGTACCTTGTAAAGTAGCTTGTAAAGCTACTCCTTTATCTGCAATCTGATATAAAGTTACACCTCGAGAGATATTCATTCCAACTGCTCCAGATCCACCTTCTTCTCCTGTATCAGCTGTTGCATCAGCTTGAGCATCTGCTGACCATCCATATTCTATGAAATAATCATAAGCTTCTTTATCTGCAAAAAGGAAAACAGCATAATATTTCTTTAAACCAATACCTAATCCTGCGCCAACAGAAATCATTTTTACATACTGTTCTTTTCCTGTTTTATTATCATGAGCAACTCCGCCTCCATTTCCAGAAGCAAGTACCAATACATTTACGCCTGTATTTGAAAAGGCAGCGTATCCATAAGAACTTTCCATTTTTGATTTTGAATTTGGATAAGCTCTATACATTTCAGCAACTGCTTCTGATTTATTTTTTTGAAATCTAGCTCTTTGCTTTTCTAATTTTTGTTCTTTATCACTTTGTGAAAATACATTGAAAGAGATGATGAGTAATAAAAATATTGAAAGATATTTTTTCATATTACAATTTTTAATAAGGTTTTATAGTATTTTTTGTTATTACCTAACATTAAACCACAAACGCCCATACTTTGTTGATTTACTTTAAAATCAATAACAATTTTAAGTTTTGTATTTTTTGTCTTCATGAAAACAATAAGAACAAACTCCTTCAGCTATCCCTTTTTTGCATTCTATTAGATTATCCTTAATTTGTTCTTCAATTAATCAATCTATTGTTTTAAAGCACTAAACTACTCATCGAATATGTCCAATTCAGAGACAAAACAAAATCCCGAATTCTTAGCTTATGTATATGAACTCAATGAAGGTCATTCGTTAATGCATTCCTTGGAGAAGAGTGTAAAAGACCTAGAAGCTTTGGATTTAGAACAACTCAAAAGAATAGGTTTAAGAACTTATGAAGAAGGAAAATGGACTATTCATCAAATTATACAACATTTAATTGACTGGGAAAGGATATGGTGTTTTAGAGCTATTCTGTTTGCTCGTTCGGAAGGAACAATCCCTGAAGCACATGACCAAGAAATCATGGCAGCAAACTCTAATGCAAATGAATTAAGTATTGATCAACTAATTGCTGAACTTCGTATCGTTCGTCAATCTTCTATCCTATTATTTCAATCTTTTAATGAAGAAATATTGAATAAAACCTGTGAATTTTTCGAATATGAAATGCCTTTACACGCTATTGGCTATACAATTACTGCACATCAAATACATCATATTAATGTATTGAAAGAAAGGTATCTTCCATTAGATAAATAAGTTCACTATAACATTCAAAACAAGCTTCAAGTATTGATTATGAATTTCAAAAAAACATTTCATTATATCAGTTATGTTCAATATCCATTGATGATATTGGCTGTATTTTTTATTATAAAACCATTCTTTTATGGCATAGAACCATTAAAGGAAAACCCTAAGTTGTATTTTGAAAGCCTCAATTCAGTACTATTATTCATGGGCTTAGCTACGAGTTTTTCTTCTTTACAAGATAGTTCAAAAACGCAAAATGAATTTTCGAAAAAGATTTGGGAAAATCCATTGAAAGGTAAAATAATGATCTTCTTAATGTGTTTTATGATCATGGGATTACTTACAGTAGGATTAATCGGGTTTTTTAATACTTCTGAAAGTATGTTGAAAGAACTTTCTGTAGGCTTAATTGTCTTCAGTCTAGGCATGTTTGGTTTCTTGAAAACCGCAATTGAACTTTTTGAAAATCACCGATTAGATAAGAAAGAAAGTGAGGATGTTGAGATATTAACTTAAAGTAAAACCATGAAAACTTTAAAGTTAATTAAAAGTAAAGTAATGACTCTATATATCCTATTGAAGCTTGGGATAGAAAGAAAATGAATAGAGATATTAAAGTGGGAAAACTTGATGGAAATTTCTATAACTTGATTATCAATATATAGCCTATTAAAAGTGAATTCAAAAAATGAAAATACAAGATTTTAAGTTAGAACGTTATTTTGCAAAACATGAGTTTACAGCAAGATATCTACTTTCTAGTTCAGATTGTGATGGTTTTCCAATGCAATATGTTTTAGAGCAAGCAACTTCTGAAGAAATAAAACTTTGGGAAAATATTGCACTAGGCTATACAGAAAGTGAAGGAAGTACAGCATTACGGGAAGCAATTCTTCAGTATTACACATTGAATTCAGTTGAAAATGTAGTTGTGGCTTCGCCTGGAGAATTAAATTTCTCAACGATGAATGTATTATTGAATGCCGATGATCATGTTATTACTGTTTCCCCTTGTTATCAGTCTTTATCGGAAGTGGTCAATAGTATCGGTTGTGCTCTATCTTATTGGAAACCTGATCCATCAAATTGGTTGTTTGATACATCAGAATTGGCTCAATTAATCCAGCCGAATACAAAACTGATCATTATTAATTTCCCTCATAATCCTACAGGTAGTTATATTACCAAAGAGCAACAGGACCAAATTATTACAATAGCTCGACAACATGATCTTTATATTTTCTCTGATGAAATGTATCATAAGTTGATTGTAGACGAAAATCTTGAAGAGCTTCCTCCTATTTGTGATGTATACGAAAAAGGCATCAGTCTTTGGGGAACCTCCAAAACTTTAGGGCTTGCAGGATTAAGAATCGGTTGGCTAGCGTGTCAAGATAAAGCATTTCTTGAAAAAGTAATTTCATACAAAGATTACCTTAGTATTTGTAGTAATGCTCCTAGCGAAGTTTTATCTATGATTGCACTAAATCATCTTTCCGCTTTCTTGGATCTTAATTTGAAGAAAATTAAACATAATATTCAGCTCTTTAAAAACTTTGCAGATCAGCATGATATCATCAATTCCTTTATTCCAACAAAGGCAGGTTCCACAGCATTTGTAGGATTAGATATACCCACTTCTGCAAATGCATTTAGTGATCATTTAGTTGAAAAAGCAGGTATTATGACTGTTCCAGCAGAAATGTTTGGTTATTCTGAAAAATATATTCGAATTGGTTTTGGAAGAAATAATTTTGAAGAGACCCTCAATGTTTTTAGTATGTTTTTAGACTCATTAAAATTTTATAAAGAATAAAAAGGACAAAACAATCAAATTTTGTTTTGTCCTTTTTTCTATAAATCCATTTCAGCAATTTTATTTCTTGTAGTTTAGCTTTTTTGTATTTTCAACTTTATTCAAATCTTGATCTGATAAAATTAGTTTCATTTCATATTTAGCTGCTGAATCATTTTCTTTTTTATTAATAATTAAAGAAATACTCTGGTATACATCTATTTCTTTTTTATTATGATGTTTACAATTTCGTATGGCTACATATTTACCAGATAATGGATCATTAGAATTACTAAAGGGAGAAAAAGAAAGTTGACAATTATATTTTTTTTCAATTAACATTTTGAATTGAGCAATTTCTTTTGTTTCAAATAAGCCACTTTCTGAATCAAAATTATTAGGGGAATATATAATTTTAGAAATTTTATTATCAATAACTTCTACATTAACATTTCCATAAAAGTCACCTAATGATAATCTTTTGGGTAGTTTAGTTAAATCATCACGTAAAACAACATTAGCAATTCGTAGAGATGAAGATTTATTCAATTCATCAATCTTTTTTAAGGAATTATTCTTATCGAACACATCCATTAATACAGAATGAGCAATACTTTTTCTATATTCCATATCTAAAAAATACAAATGTAATCTAAAAGGATGTCCAAAAAAACTTTTCTTATATATCAATTGTAAGCTTATCTTCTGTTTTGATATTACATTTCCATTATCATCTTTACAGTCTACAATTGCTGAATAAAATCCACTATAAGGATCATTTATATCAGGTATATCTAAGTCTTCCTTCTCTAAATTTACTTCATATAAAAATTCAATACTTTTTTTGAATTTCTGAACTTTAGTCATTGAATAATAAATTTCACCATAAATATCATTTCCGGGAACAAATTCTATTAATGTAACCATTCCATCATCAACTCTCGTCGATAAAAGGCCTATATTTTTTTCAAAAACAACTTGTTTATTATGGATATTATTATATGCATTTCCTCTTAAATTTATACCTTGAAATGATAGTGTTTTAGAAACATTATCTAAAGAATTTTCATAATTAAGAAATTCTTTCATTGTAGTTAAAACTTTATCTGCAAGGTGTACTTCTATGAAAGAAAGACTAATATTATAAGGGTATTTTTTTTTCTTATTAGGTTTTACTCTTAATGTTATTTTTTGATTGTATAAGTAAGTACCATCTTCTTTTTTATCACTTTTATAAGCAACATAATCACCTGAAAATGGATCAGAATATTTCTCAGATTTTTGAAACTCTAGATAAACATTATATTTCGTCTCTATAAATTTTTTAAAGCTTTGAATAGTTTTTAGAGATACATCTAAAGGTTGACCTGAAAGGTTATGAGGAATAAAAGTTATTACTGACAAAGTATCTTTGTAAGGTACAACAAGTCTAACTCCGTTTAGATTTCCAAATGATATTTTCGTTAGGTTCATTTTATCAATTTCAGTTTCAGTACCTAACTCTAAGTTATCAAAATTAATTCTTTGGGCACACGTTATTAATGACATCATTAATAATGTCAATAAAATGAATATTCTTTTCATTAGTTTAAATTGAAGAGTAAAAAAAAAAGTGAGGTAAGTCAATTAAAATCTAATATTACCTCATAAACCAGTATTCAAATATATAATTTGTAAGTCAATAATAAAAACTATTTTTATAGAAATATATTTGTTGTGGTTATTTATTAATAAAAAAAAACATTAACGGATAAACGCCCAATAATATATTTTAATCACTTTATCTTCTTCAATTAAAAAAATATAAGCTGAAGGTTCTGTTCCTTCAAATATAGACTTAAAGTAGATTCTAACTCTTTTCTCATAATATGGATCTTTTTGTAGTTCTTTTTCTAGTTCATCATAAGATTTTGGGTATAAGGATTTTAATCTACTTGTCGTTAATTCTCCATCAATTATAAAGGAATCAGACTGTAAACTGTATCCCTTTTTTGAAGGATAATATTCATACAATAAAGCTTTTTCACCTGAAACCATAAAAGAAGTATTTTTGAAATAATACAATTTTACTTCCATCTCTATATCTAAATAGTTCCCACAATCCCAGCCACTTTCTATTTTTATTGAATCAGGCTGTCCTAATTTTAGTATTAAATCATCTAAAGATAACCTGACTGGAATCGTTTCTTCAACATATACGTTCTGAAGGTTTATTTCCTCCTTATGATCTTGAGCATATAAACAATTTGAAAATGTAATGAAGATAAATAGTGATAGTAATAGTTTCATGTATAGTTTAATTTCTTAGTTTAAGAATTAAAAATAATATTGTAATTCCTTATTTCTAATATAATTTTAGTAAATTTTTACGCAATTCTAAACTTCAATTTATTATTCCTTCAAACATGAATTACTTCAACAACAAAAATATTTTTATTACAGGTGGTACAAGTGGCATTGGCTTGGAAATGGGAAGACAATTGATCCGTTATGGTGCAAATGTAGTAGTGTTTGGTCGGAAAAATTTAGAAGAAATTGAGGATGATTTCAAAGCAAAAGCTTCTGGTAAAATAGCTGCTTTCTATTTAGAAACAACTGATATAGATAGCGTAAAAGTTGGTTTTCAAAAAGCTGAAAAAGTCATTGGTACTCCTGATATCGTGATTCATTCAGCTGGTATTGGGCGTTGTGTTCCTTTTACAAACTTCTCAAAGGAGGATTTTGAAGAAACATTTCAAGTCAATGTTTTTGGTACTCGAAATGTGGCAGAAACTGCATTTCCTTATTTAAAAAAGACGAAAGGGCAGCTTATGTTAATTGCATCATTAGCTGGAATTATAACCAATTATGGCTACTCTGCTTATGCCGCTTCAAAGTTTGCTACAGTTGGATTTGCCGGTGTCCTCAGAAGCGAATGGAAACCCGAAGGTGTTCATGTATCTTTAGCTTGTCCTCCCGAAATCGATACTCCATTAGTAGAAAGAGAAAGACTAGAATCTCCTAAGGTAGCAAAAGTACTCAAGCAATTCGCTGGAAATTTAAAATTGGAATCTGCTTGTAGAACAATGTTAAAAGGATTAGCACAAAAAAAGTTTACGATCATACCTGGGTTTAAAGCCAAGTTTGTTGCTATTTCACAAGGCATTTTCCCAAGTATGAATCTTTGGATAAGTGATTTAATTATCAGTAAAATGAGATAAAAAAAATAGACGTTCAATCAATAGTGTCCTAAACGTTTTCATTTTCTGAAAAAATGCACGTTTAAGCTATTATTATTGTATAAAATCATTCAATATTAAAATAAATC
>NZ_JBSWYJ010000061.1:0-27737 GCF_056161045.1 Flammeovirga sp. AWQ4_249 | reverse complement strand
TGGAAAATAGCCCCCTTGATTTACAAACTAAACTCAGTATTGTACGGTTGGTTGAATTACTTTTCGATTAGTAAAGTCACCCATATTTGGGGAGACAGCCAAGATTATTGTCAAACAACTTGATTATAAACTCTTCAAGTGGCTCAAAAGCAAAGGACGGAAAGCGCATAAGATGCTTCGCCAGCATCCCTATCGTATCTTTGTCAAAAGCAAAGGTCTGATAGACTTAGAAAAGTATGCTCGCTTGAAAACACTTGCGAAAGCTCAATGAAGAATTCTATCGGTAAGCCGTATGAGGGAAAACTTCACGTACGGTTTGATGAAGGGGGTTCTGATAGTTTTCTCAAAAAATGATTACATTTATAATTATTTAAACTGAGAGGGCTATCAGGCTCTACTCTACGCTGTAATTAAACAAAATGATTAAAACTGAAAACTTCGATAAGGTTGAAATTACTTCTCAAGAAGAACTCAGGTCATGGTTATTGAAAAATCATGCTCAATCTGAAAGTGTTTGGCTTGTTACCCACAAGAAAAGTGAGCCAGACAAGTACGTTTCAAGGTGGGACGTACTTGACGAGTTGATATGTTTTGGATGGATTGACGGTATTAGACGAAAACTTGATGACAAAAAAACTATGCAATTAATATCTCAACGAAAAGTTGAGCATTGGGCAAAGACCTACAAAGAGAGAGCAGCAAAACTAATTGACGAAGGAAAAATGCATAAGTCGGGACTAAAGACAATAGAAGACTCAAAATCGAACGGACTTTGGAACTTCATGGATGATGTTGATAATTTAGTTGTTCCCGAAGACCTATCACGGGAACTTTCAAAACTTGAGGGAGCTGCGGAGTATTTTAATTCAATAAATCCTTCGAGCAAAAGATTTGTACTAAGATGGATTAAACTTGCTAAGACCGATAAAACAAGAAAAAATAGAATCAAGAAGATTACTGAACTATCTTCTAAAGGAGAAAAACTACCAGGAAGTTAAAAAAGAAAAAACTACAGCCAATAATTAGGGCTTAGTTTGGTTTGCAAAGCCAAAAATTAAGCCCTAGTTGAACAATGGCGGTGTAGCCATGAAATGCAAACTTGTATGGAAATTAGGATGGACTTTTCGGTTACTCGGAAGGTCTTTTTTGTGGATACTATTTTTTCTTTCCTCCGATTTATTGTCGAAAGTTGAATTATTAGAAGAAAACCGTTCTCTTTTTTTGCTAAAACTTGCTCATTTTGGAAAGTCTAGGGTGTAACGTTCCAGGCTTATTTTCATAAGCAAAGAAATGAGGTAAGAAGGAGTTAATTCAAAGTATCCACCACATCACTTTTTGGTTTTGGAGGTGCACGCTGATGAGTAATTCTAGGCATAATCACCATTGTTCTTTCACCACAACAAGGACATTTTTTTGGATCATAACCTAGTCTTTCAACTGAAATTTTAATCCAATCCCATTCGATGATTTTTGGAGGTTTTTGGCCAATGGAAGCTCTAATTTTCTCCACTTTCTTTTTCTTAATAGCACCATTGTAAAACCCAAAATGTCGTATCCTTCGGAAGCCTTTAGGAAGAAGATGTCTGGCATATCTTTGAATAAATTCAATATCCGAAAGAGTCATCTCTTTTTTCTTTCCACCTTGCCTGTAATCCTTGTACGCGAAAGTGACTTTTCCCTTCGAATAATCTAATAGTCGAGGAAGTCTGAAAATATATCTTAGAGCATATACATAATGCTTGAATGCGGTATAAGAAGTTTTCTTATTTTCTTGAAGAAGAAGTAAATAATCATTAATTTGTTTATCAGAAAGTTGCAGAGGGTTCTTGTTAAAGTGCAATACTATTTTAGCCATTGACCTGATGTAGTTTTCAAAATAGGAAGTTGATTTTCCACTGAGTAAAATACTACGATAAAGCTCATCGTAGACTTTTTTAAAACCTGGGACATTTAGTTTCGCCTTTGTTATGATCGTCACTTTTTTTTCATCTTATGAAGCTTGAAGTTATACAATAAATTAAGATGCAAATATAAGAATACGAGTGCTTTAGCTAGCGGAGCTTTTGTTCAACATCAGCTAAACAGCAAGTCTCGGCCGACGCGTCCTCGCTCGCAGTTTAGCATATAAGTAGACACAAGGAAAAACAGGAAAACGGATAAGCAATTCAGGAATTCGAATAAGTTGAATGGACTAATTGCCAATAGCTTTGTGATATTAATCATATAAAGTAATTAAGATGTTCGGAAAACAAATTTCAGATTTAATGATCAAACCAGGGAAATCACCTGTGTTTGAGACTCCAGAAAAGTATTCATTGGAATATGAAGATGTCACTTTTAAAACCTCTGATGATGTTACCCTATCAGGTTGGCTTGTAAAGGGTGGAACAGATCAGGTTATTATTCAATCTCATTTTGGAGTGCAATGCTCTCGATGTGGTTTTACCCAAGAAGGAAAAGGAATGATGAAAAATGCGCTTTGGACAAGTGATATTCATTTCCTTGACCAAGCCAAGTACTTAGTTGAGGCAGGATATTCCGTCCTGATGTATGACATGCGTAATCATGGCGAAAGTGAACAAACAGGTTGGGTTTCTTGGGGTAAAGATGAAAGAAAAGACGTAGTAGCAGCAATAAAATTTATCACTAACCACAAAGACTATCAAAATGCAAAAATTGGATTGTTGTCTATTTGCATGGGACAAGGGGCAAGCGTTTTTGCTTTTGGAATGGAAGAAGAAATGAAATCATTCAATAATCTAAAGACTATGATTTCAGTCCAGCCACTAACTTATGATTACTTTGTTAAAGCAATGGGTTTACCAAATTTTCTAATCAACTCAGGAAATAAATACAATGCTGAGAAAAGAAACACTGACCTGACAGGAGATTCATTTCTTCCATACGTTAAGGATATATCAGTGCCTACTTTGGTTATTCAAAACCAAAACGACCCAATGACCAACATGGATATGGTTAAAGGCTTCTATAATGATATCCAAGTGGACAAAGATATCATGTGGTTAGATTTGGAGAAGAAAAGAGGTGCCGCATATGCATGGTTAGGTAAGAATTCAAAACCAATTGTTGGTTGGTTTAATAAATACATGAAATGAAAAAATTGATGTACATATTTATAGGCATATTAGCAGTTCTCATCATCTTGGTTTTTACAGGCAACAAATCAGTGCACCATGAAATCACTATAAATGCTGACCCTGAAAAAGTGTGGGATATTCTCACCAATATGGATGAATACCCTAGTTGGAACCCCGTGATGGAATTACTTGAAGGGACAGTTCAAGAAGGAAATAAAGTGAAGTATAAGTTTACCCAAGATGAAAATACCTCAAGTGAAATAGGGGCAACAGTGCTTCAAGTAACTCCAAATAAATTGCTGAATCAAAAAGGCGGAATTCCTTTAGTGCTAACTTTTAATCATAAGTATATGTTAGAGAGGACGGGTAATTCAACCAAGGTTACTATCCATGAAGACTACAAAGGAATTGGAGTTAACTTTTGGAATCCTAAGTCTGTTGAAGAAGCATATAAACGACTAAATATTGCTTTAAAAGAGAGAGTAGAACAATTTTAAATTTGGGTTATGAATGAATTAATAAGAATAAAATCGATTAACGATGTTCACCGCCTTTTTAAATTGGAAAGACCCAGACATCCACTGGTTTCTGTGATTCAAATTGACGATAGAATCACCAACTTTGATTACGGAGAATCCAAGTACATATTCGATTTCTATCAAATTAGTTTAAAACAGGGCTTTACAGGTTCAATGAACTACGGGAGAAATTCCTACGATTTCGATGAAGGTACATTGACTTTTATAAAACCAAACCAGACAATTCAGATAGAAAATCAAGATGAAATAAAGGGAAGCTCAGGTTGGACTTTACTTTTTCACCCTGACCTAATTCGAAAGGCTGAATTAGGAAGAACAATTGAAGATTACTCGTTTTTCAATTATGATTTAAATGAAGCATTGCATTTGTCGGAAAATGAAAGAAATTCAATTACCGACTTGGTCATGAAAATTCAACAAGAGTACAATCAAAATATTGACAAACATAGCCAAGAGTTAATCATTGCCAATATCGAGATGCTTCTCAAATACAGTAAGCGATTCTATGATAGACAATTCTTCACAAGAACCAACCTTAACAAGGATTTATTATCTGAATTCAATAAAGTCGTTAGAACCTATTACAATTCGGATAATCCAGTCCAAAACGGAATATTATCAGTAAAAGAATGTGCTAAGCAATTGAACCTATCTGTAAATTATTTGGGAGACCTCATTAAATCAGAAACGGGAAGAAGTGCAAAAGACCAAATCAACGATTACGTTATTGAAAAAGCTAAAAACCAGCTTTTGGGAAGTAACGAAAGTATAAGTCAAATTGCATATGGATTGGGATTTGAATATCCTCAAGGGCTCAATAAACTCTTCAAAGCAAAAGTAGGAATAAGTCCAAGTCAATATCGAAATTTGAACTGAATGAAAATAAAAACCCAGTGCCTAATAATTAGGGCTTAGTTTGGTTTGCAAAGCCAAAAATTAAGCCCTAGTTGAACAATGGCGGTGTAGCCATGAAATGCAAACTTGTAGGAGAAAATTAGGATGGACTTTTCGGTTACTCGAAAGGTCTTTTTTGTGGATACTGTTTTTTTCTTTCCTCCGATTTATTGTCGAAAATTGAATTATTAGGAGAAACCCTCTCTCTTTTTTTGCTAAAAATAGCTCATTTTGGAAAGTCTAGGGTGTAAATTTCTAGGCTTATTTTCATAAGCAAAAAAATGAGGTAAGAAAAAATTAATTCAAAGTATCCACTACATCACTTTTTGGCTTTGGAGGTGCACGCTGATGAGTAATTCTAGGCATAATTGCCATCGTTCTTTCACCACAGCATGGACATTTTTTTGGATCATAACCTAGTTTTTCTATTGAGATTTTAATCCATTCCCATTCGATGATCTTTGGCTAATGGAAGTTTCAATTTATTTTTCTTTGAGGAGAAGGAGATAATCATTAATTTGATCATCGGAAAGTTCAAGAATGCCTTATTAAAGTACAATGAGATGCTAGCGATGGTTCTCAAGTAGTTATTAAAGGTAGAAGTAGATTTTCCACTCAATATCATGTTTTGATACACTTGATCAAACATATTTTTAAAATCAGGAACAACACGTTTCGCTTTTTCGATTATCGTCTCTTTTTTTTCATCTGAAATAGCTTAAAAATTTACAATTAAATTAAGATGTAAATATAAGGATAGGAGGTCTTTAGCTAGCGGAGCTTTTGTTCAACATCAGTTAAAACAGCAAGTATCGGCCGACGCGTCTTCGCTCGCAGTTTAGCAAGTACGTTCTATGTAATTTATGGGAAAGCAAACTATCCAGAAAAATCAATATAAAGAAATTGAAAGATTAGAAAAGCATGCGGGTAAAAATGTAATTATTGGGTTATTAATTATAGTAATAGGAATGATAGGTGGATTTATTTATTTATCATATTCTGACAAAGGATATTTATGGCCTATGCTTATTACTATTCCAACATGGTTATCATACTTTTTCTCAAAAATTTATTTCTATTCTTTCAAAAAGAAAATCCAGAAGATTGATTTTAATAATATACAATTTGAAGCCAAAGCAATCGAATTAAAATTAATTTTTAAAAACAATAAAGAACGTATAAAGACCCTTACCTTAGCAGTTGTTATTACCTGCTTTATGAGCTACCTATCTTGGCATTATTATTACGAAACAAATTTATTATCAAAAGACTTAGAATATACAACTGGTGAAATGATAGGAGAATATGAATATTCATACTATGTAAACGGCTATCATGTTACAGATAAAGCTTACAGTTCATCAAGAAAAAGTAGCTTACTAAGTATTAAAGAAGGGGATAAGTTTTTAGTCTCTTACTCGCCTTTAGATTATAAAGTAAGTATGATAAATTTTGAAAAACCAACTCAAGTTCAACTTCTCAAGTATCAGAAGGAATTAGAACGAACATTTAATTCAAATCATGAAATAAATGCTAATTGTTTAGTTTTAACTATATATGAAAAGTTTGGAGTTAAGGGATTAGCTGCTTTATTCAAGTATTATTCTTTAAACGATAGAGTTAACTATCGACATTCAGATGATTTAGAAAAGTTAATTAATGAAGAATCATTTCAAGAGGAATTATTAAACTGTAATTAAAAAACATAGAACAACAGCTAATCTCCATCCTCCGGGTGACACGCCCGCTGGTCGTAGTTTAGCCATTACATTGGTGGTAATTTGAGAAAAACGAAAAAAATATGAATATTAAACAATTAACATTCGTACTTCTGACAATTGGACTAATTGGTTGCAATTCGACAACGAAAGAAAAAAACACAGCTGAAACAGAATCCTATTCGGACATTAAAATTGTCGGTGCAATGAAAAATGTAATGTGGAAAGGCGAGTTAGGAAGTAGCATTGACCTTGATACCATTTCAGACAAAAATGGACTTTATGGACTTGGACCTGTGAGCTTCTTAACAGGCGAATTGCTCATTAATAATGGAAAGAGCTACGTTTCAAAAGTAACTACTGACTCGACAATGACCGTTGCAAAAACGTTTACCTCTTCTGCCCCTTTCTTTGTTTATGGAAATGTAACGGAATGGAATGAAATTGACTTGCCATCTGACGTTAAGACAATTCAGAATTTAGAGAAATTTATTGACGACAAAACAACTGATTTCAAAAGGCCTTTTGCTTTTAAACTAATCGGACAAGTTTCAAGTGCGATTATTCATATTCAGAATTTGCCCAAAGAAACAAAAGTGTCATCACCAGACGAAGCTCACCAAGGACAGACCAATTACAATATTGAAAATGACGATGCGGAAATAATTGGTTTTTTCTCAACCGAACATAAAGGTGTTTTTACACATCACGACTCATTTTTGCATATGCACTTGATAACAAAAGACGAAAGTAAAATGGGACATTTAGACGAATTAGAAATCGGGAAAATGAAATTATATCTACCGAAAAAATAAAAACTACCGCCAATAATTAGGGCTTAGTTTGGTTTGCAAAGCCAAAAATTAAGCCCTAGTTGAACAATGGCGTTGAAGCCAAAAAATGAGGTAAGAAAAAATTAATTCAAAGTATTCACCACATCACTTTTTGGTTTTGGAGGCGCACGCTGATGAGTAATTCTAGGCATAATTGCCATCGTTCTTTCACTACAGCATGGACATTTTTTTGGATCATAACCTAGTTTTTCTAATGAGATTTTAATCCAGTCCCATTCGATGATTTTTGGCTAATGGAAGTTTCAATTTATTTTTCTTTGAGGGGAAGTAGATAATCATTAATTTGATCATCGGAAAGTTCAAGAGGTACCTTTTTAAAATACAATGATATGCTAGCGATAGTTCTCATGTAGTTATTAAAGGTAGAAGTAGATTTTCCACTCAATATCATGTTCTGATACATTTGATCAAACATGTTTTTAAAATCAGGAACAACACGTTTCGCTTTTTCGACTATCGTTTCTTTTTTTTCATCTTAAATAGCTTAAAAATTTACCATTAAATTAAGATGCAAATATAAGAATACGAGGTCTTTAGCTAGCGGAGCTTTTGTTCAACACTATGTAAAAATGCATTAAAACACATTTTACATTAAACGTTAGCCTTTATTTTAGTATATCCTTTCAATTAGTAATAGAAGATTCTTATTTTTACTATATGGAAAAAAGGTTCATAGAAGTAGAGATAGATAAATTAACGAACTCAATAGAGAATGTTATTACTGGTGATAGTTTCAATACTCAAGTTTTACCAATTACCAGTACAGATATAGAAAAACTAAATCAAGGATGGAACTTTGATTGGAAGGCTGAAAACAATAGTTCTTCTAAAGTTTTTAAATTAGTCATAGAAAACAATGAAAATGTCATCCAAGGTTTAATAGCTTTAAGTTACCATGATGGTTTTGTCTTCGTTGAACTAGTTGAAAGTGCAGATTTTAATATTGGTAGAAATAAAGTATATTTTGGTGTTGCGGGTAATTTATTTGCTTTTGCATGTAAAGAATCGTGGGATCGAGGTGATTATGGCTATGTTGCTTTTAACTCAAAAACAAATTTAATACCTCATTACAATAGGACTTTAGGAGCAAAACAAGTGGGACAATCAAATCAAATGGTAATTGAACCCGAAGATGCAGTTAAATTGTTAAATAGATATTACGGATAAATAATATATAAAATTATGGGATACATTAAAGAACCAAAAGGTGTAACATTAGTTGTTGAAAAAAAACCATTATCATCAGAAGCAGAAAAGTCAATAAAAGATTTTATTCGAAAAAGTAAGAAAAGAAATAAAGAGCTTCTAGATAAATTATCTTTTAGTAAGAAATAAAATATAACAGCAACTAATAAACATTATTCGTAAAGACATAATAATTAGGGCTTAGTTTGGTTTGCAAAGCCAAAAATTAAGCCCTAGTTGAACAATGGCGGTGTAGCCATGAAATGCAGACTTTTATGGAAATTAGGATGGACTTTTCAGTTACTCGGAAGGTCTTTTTTGTGGATACTGTTTTATCTTTCCTCCATTTTATTGTCGAAAATTGAATTATTAGGAGAAATTCTTTCTCTTTTTATGCTAAAAATAGCTCATTTTGAAAAGTCTAGGGTGTTACCTTCCAGGCTTATTTTCATAAGCAAAAAAATGAGGTAAAAAAAATTAATTCAAAGTATCCACCACATCACTTTTTGGTTTTGGAGGTGCACGCTGATGAGTAATTCTAGGCATAATCACCATCGTTCTTTCACCACAGCAGGGACATTTTTATTTCCAACTTAGTACTTTTTTAAAGTGTCTTTATAAAGTCAATAAAGAAATAATAACCATGAAATTAATTCTCACAAGCTCGCTATTTATATTATTCCACTTAAATTCTTTTGGTCAACAAAGTTCAATAGGTTTCATTAATTATAATTTGATTAAAACTGAATTACCAGAATACCATCTATTAAAAGTGAAGTTTGAGGTAAATAAAAAAGTACTTTATGATTCTCTTATTACTTTAGAAAAGAGATATTTTGATGAGTTTTCAAATAGTTGTGTTTTTAATGAAAAGCCCTCTTTTTTAGTAGAGATTGAAAACTTATACGCACAGTTTAAGATCATTGAATTAACTAAAAAATATGATCTCCTTTTTAAGAAATTAAATAGTATTGATATTCAATTTGAAGAGGAATTGAAAGATATATTTATTATCCACTTAGATAAGTATTGTAAACAAAAAAATACTATGGTTATTTTTAAAAATGATGCATTGCTTTATTGTTATTCCACTGTAGATATAACAAATGAATTTCATTCTTTCTTGAAGAATTAAAAGAATGTCATCTCAAATCAAAATACGAATGAATATAGTTGATAGATTAATATATCTAAAGTTTACTCTCTTGATAGCAAGTTTCTTATGCCAAGAATTAGTTGTTTATGGGCAACAAAATATTTCAGTTATAGATCATGATAATGCAATCCTAAATCTTAAGGAATATGATATTTTACAAGCTAATTTATTTGAAACAAAAGAAGTTTATCAAGACTCTATTAAAAGATTAGAAAATAGATTTCAATTTATTTACAATAATCTGTTTAGAGGGTGTTTTATCGCTGAATCTGAAATAAAAAAATTAAGTAAAGAAGTAAATATTTTACATTCTAGACTAAGGAATTTACAGCAAAAGTATGTTGATGAGATTGAACGTTTAAAAAATATAAATTCTGAAATTTTAAATAAAGCTCTTCAAGAAAGGTTGGAAGATTATTGTACTCAAAATCAGTTGGCACTGATAATTGACAAGAAAATAGTATTGTATCATAATAATAATTTAGACCTTACTGATGATTTTATTAAATTTCTAAAACTTTAGATAAACAGTATAAAGCAAACTACCTTAAAAATGAAATACTTTTTTATGTAATACTCTTTGTGGCAATGCGTATCCCATTGTATTTTTTTAGGACAGACATTCCAATTTCTTTAGATCTGAAATCATTTCAACTCCTAACTCCTTGATAATATGAAGTATATATTGTTAAGGGTTTTTATTTTTTCATATTTTTCTTTTTATTTGGTTTGTAAATAGCTTAGATACCTTAACAATTCCTCAAAACTTATTAATGAGACCTTTAGTATTATTATTTGTGATTTTATTCGTTAGTAGTTGTAGCGAAGAAAAAAAACAAAATCGTAAAGCATCAAAATTATTTGATGAAGGAGTTGCTTTAACTATCAGAGCTGAAAATGCTGCTGAAAAAGGTAAAAATGATCAGGCTGAATTGTTTAATACTTTTGCGTTAGAAAAATACGAAGAGACTCTAGCTTTAGATCCTGATCATAAAGGTGCTATTAGTGCTCTTGGACACACTCATTTTTTATTACATGAATACAAAGAAGCAGCTGATTATTATCAAAAGGCTCTTGAAATAAATCCCACAGCTATTTCTTATACGATAGAGTATGCATTAAGTCTTATCAATATTGGAAATACAGAAAAAGGCAAAGAACTACTTGAAAATGCTTTAGAAAGTGATGATAGCCAAGAAACGTTGGATTATGTTGTTTATGGTTTAATGGATATGGGATTATTAGCATTTGAAAATGGTGAACTATACGAAAAGCAAGGAGAAAGTGAAGCAGCGAACCAATACAAAAAATTTGCTATTACATCTTTAATAATTGCTCATGAATTCGACTCAACCAATAATGAAGTGATTACTCATATTGTTGAATTATCAGAAGTTATTGGTGATGATCAAACGGCTGATTACTATAGTAATAGACGATCTGAGAAAGAGTGATTAATTATTAAATTGTCACCTTTAAATTTTAAATAGCGTTAATTTATTTTCACTTGCTGTATTTTTCGTATTACATTCCATTAACATAAATATTTTTAACTCAAATACTTATTACTAATGGAAAAACTACAAAAGTATAATCAGAAAATCTTAGCTATTTCTGGAACAATGTTTCTTTCTGATTGTAAAGCAAACTAAAATTCTGATATATTTATAGACTTAAACAGCAAACTATTTTTTTATTATGAAAAATCATCACTACAATATTACTGTTGAATGGACAGGAAATGAGGGGGAAGGAACAAAAGATTATAAATCATACAATCGAAATCATGAAATCATTGTAGATGGTAAATATGATGTAATTCAAGGTTCTTCAGATCCAGCTTTTTTAGGAGATAAAACAAAATATAACCCTGAAGATTTGTTTTTATCTTCTCTTTCATCATGTCATATGTTGTGGTACTTACACCTTTGTGCTACGAATGGTATTGTGGTGCATTCTTATCATGATAAAGCAACAGGAGTGATGGAAGAAAGTAATGACGGGAGTGGGAAGTTTATTTCTGTGACTTTAAACCCTGAGGTTGTCATTGAAGAGGAACATCTTATTGAAAAAGCCAAAGCATTACATGAAAATGCAAATAAGATGTGTTTCATCGCTAATTCATGTAATTTTGCAATTGAACATTCCCCAATCATTACTGTTAAATCAGTAGAGAATTAGAAAGAATTATTGTTTTTTATTTATATTACGGTAAACATTTTCAAGATCTGAAATTTTTCAGTATCTATTTTTTTATGATTTAAGCAAACAAGTTTTGGAAAAATTAAAACTATACTCTCCATCGGGTAATTTTTCGCCAATTTCATTTTTATTATTTGGATTGGCATCTATCGTTGCATTTCCTTTATTAGGACTCATTTATGCATACGCAATCTGGTACATTCCATTTATTTATATCAACTTCATTTTGGCAGGATGTTTTGGTATTGGAATTAGTATTGTCATCAACCAATTTGTCGTAAAATTTGGCAAAGTGAGAAAGCCTGGTTTAGCTAGGATATTTTCATTTGTCGGAGTTTTGATTGCTTTATATTTTCACTGGGCAGTTTGGGCAGATTTAGTGATGAATGCTGGTGAGTCGTATGGTTCAGACAGAATTGGTGTAACGGTAAGCAATATTAGTTTTCTTCAAGTATTTGGTTTAGCTACTAGTCCAAGTGAATTATTTAATTTGATTGGTATGATCAATGAATATGGCACTTGGGGTATTAGAGGGGCAACAGTAAGTGGTACTTTCTTATCTATAATTTGGGTAATTGAAACATTGATTATTACAATTGCAGGTTTATTAGGTGCATCATCTCAAGCAAGAAAACCATTCTGTGAATTGGAAGATAAATGGTATGATGAAAATGAATTACCTGCCTTTGATTATTTCCTTGAATTTAATTCTACTGTAAAAGCTTTAGCTGAAGGAAACGAAGAAGTATTAAGTACACTATCGTTAGCTTCTAATTTGGAAGGTAATTATACCTTAATCACGCTATACTCTTCAAAGAACAGCGATAACTACATTACCGTTGTAAATAAAGTGGCAAAACTTGATAAAGACGGTAAAGTAGAACATAATGATGAAGTGGAAATTGAATACTTATTTGTCGATAAGAAATTTAAGGACCAATTATTAGCCATTACAACGAATAGTACTGGGGCTACTTCACAAGCATAATGTATTAAAAATTTAACGAAAGGCTTCTTTTAAATCAATTAAGAGAAGCCTTTGTTTTTATCCGTTTTGAAACGAACACTCTCTTATGAAACCTCTCTATTTTCTATGCATTTTCATTTTTTTGAGTTGCCATAATAATCAAACTCAAAATAAAGTGGAACTAATGGGGGAAATTGATTTTACAATAATTGAATTAAAAGATTTTTATAAGTATGAAAATGATAGCAATCTTCTATTTGAGGAGTATTTAGATAGTTTAAATAGAATATCTGATATTTCATTAGAAGAAAGTGAAATGCTAGATCAG
Source organism: Flammeovirga sp. AWQ4_249 (assembly GCF_056161045.1). Lineage (NCBI taxonomy): Bacteria > Pseudomonadati > Bacteroidota > Cytophagia > Cytophagales > Flammeovirgaceae > Flammeovirga > Flammeovirga sp. AWQ4_249. The sequence continues at coordinate 14,796 of NZ_JBSWYJ010000061.1, read as the reverse complement.
CTAAGCTTATTGCATCGAATGGAAATAATTGATAAACCATATCTTTTTCTTAAAAATGAGGCATTAAAAATATATATGATTTCCCTTGATTCTCTACAATTGAAGAAAATGAATCTAGTACAAAAGAATAATCAAAAGAGGAGTATAGATTTTATCATTGAAGGACAATTAATATCTCATAATATATTAATTTGTGAATCAATTAAAGAAATCAAAAATTGACAAAGCAAACTACAAATTCGCAATGACTTTATTAAAAGGAAAAATAAACAGAGCCCAAGTTGTAGATTATTATACTGAAAAGTCTGTAAATGGAGAACTAAATATTTTACAGATCAGAAAGGAGTTAGTTGCCAAAGGTATAGAAGAAGATGAAATTAAAGTAATCATCAAACTAGTAGATAATGCGACAATTGCAGAAGCACTGATTAAAAGCAACAGAACAAAAGGGCGTCAATATATAATTCTAGGTCTATTTATGATCTTAGCTAGTCTTTTTATTACAATTGGGACCTATATTGGAATTTTTGATACTGGAGACTATTTTTATATTATTTATGGTCCAATAGCAGCAGGTATTGGCATTTTCAGAAAAGGTTTATCTTTAAGGAGATAAGAAAAAGGCTTGATTTGTAGTTAAAAATCAAGCCTTTTTTATTAAATCAAACCCCTAGATTTCACTTCTAGATACTTATTTATGGTATCCACTGTCAGTTTTTCTGGCGTACTTAAAATAGTATGTATACCATTCTGTTGAAGTTGTTTTGAAATCATCTTTCGTTCCAAAATATTCTCTTCTTGTAAAGCCTTCACATAGATATCTTCTTTTGTTTCTACACTACCTTTAAGCGATCCAAGAATTTCAGTATCTTCAAAAAGTACGACCACTAATAAGTGCTTTTTCGCTAACCTTTTTAAGTAAGGTAATTTTCTTTCCAAACTCTCTTTATGAAGAATATTTGTAAAGAAAATCAGTAGACTTCTCTGTTTAATTTGATGCTTTAATAATGTAGAGATATTTCCAAAATCAGTCTCTTCATACGATGGTTTTAGATTGTATAAATTTTCTAAAACACCTTGCATTTGAGAAGACTTCCTTTGTGCTTTCAAGAAGCTATAGCTATCATAATTAAAGGCAGATAAACCAATTAAATCTTGTTTGACTTGAGCAATATGAAGTAATACTAAACTAGCATTAATTGCATAATCCAATAAAGTCATTCCATTAAAAGGCATCTTCATACTTCTTCCCATATCAAGAATAGTATAAACTTGTTGTGCTTTTTCATCTTGATAATGATTGACCATTAAACCTTGTGAACGAGCAGTAGCAGTCCAGTTAATGGTTCTGAAGTCATCACCATGAACATACTCTTTGATTTGATCAAACTCTTTTTGCTGTCCAACGCGTCGTACTTTTTTAATTCCGCCTTCCATATGACCAGTATGAAGAGCCATCAATTCAAATTGTTTTAACTTCTGAAAAGAAGGGTAAACCTTTACACTTGAGATTTCAACATCTTGTTTTACTTTTCTTCTGATAATACCTAATCTTGATTTCAAAAATAAAATTAGATCACCAAAAAAATATTCACCACGTTCAGTAGGTCTAATAAAATAAGAAACTTCTCTTTCTTTACCTGGATCTAGTGATATTGGGAAATTTAATCCTCTAAGTTGAAATTCAATTGGCGCCTCATCAATTACCTCAATTGCTAACTTCTGATTACTATTGTTTTCAACATGAATAGAAATTGGATTATTCTCTCCGTTAGATAATCTTTCAGGTGTTTGACGTTCGGCTGTTATCTTCTGTTTTAAGGTAAAAAGTAATATACCATCAAATACCGTCAACATTGAAAAAGACAGCAATAGAATATGCGTTAACCCTAAAAGAAAAGGTATGAAATAGGAGAGTAGGTATAAAAATATTATTACTCCACCTATCTGAAAAAAGCGTTCTGTAAAGAATGTTTGCTTATAAAATTTCATAAAGTATTATCTAGGAACTTCTACACCATGAATGATTTTTTCAATAACACGGTCCATATTTTCACCTTCCATTTCTTTTTCAGCAGTCATAATAAGACGATGTCTGAAGACAGGCTTAATGACATAAGCTATATCATCAGGAGTTACAAAATCTCTACCTTGAAGACATGCCCATGCTTTTGAAGCATTCAATAATGCTACACCTGCTCTTGGAGAAGCTCCCAAATATAAATCACTACTAAGTCTTGTCATTCGAACTAATTTTAAGATATAATCCATTAGTTCATCCTTGACAATTACTCTTTTTGTCAAATCACGAAATTCTTGAAGCTTAGCAGGACTTAATTTATACATGTCATCCATGGCCTCAGTAGGGTCTTGGAATTGATGATGCATTTTTAAGACTTCTAATTCATCTTGCTCTTCTGGGTAACTTAAATCTATCTTGAAAAGGAAACGGTCCAACTGAGCTTCTGGAAGAGGATAAGTTCCTTCTTGTTCCACAGGATTTTGTGTACCTACCACTAAAAACGGACGTGGCATTTTATATTGAATACCATCATAAGTAATTTGTCTTTCTTCCATTACCTCAAATAATGAAGATTGCGTTTTAGCAGGCGCACGATTGATCTCGTCAGCCAAAATGATATTTCCAAAAATTGGCCCTTTTTTAAACTCAAATGCGTTTGTAGAGGCGTTGAAGATATTTGTACCTATTACATCAGAAGGCATTAAATCTGGAGTGAATTGTACACGCGAATATTTACCTTCAATCAGATGTGCTAAAGTTTTCGCTGTTAACGTTTTTGCCACGCCTGGTACGCCCTCTAATAGGACATGTCCATCAGCTAAAATAGCCGTTAAAAGTAAGTCTACAGTTTTTTTCTGTCCTTTAACAACTTTATTAATTCCTTCTCTGAGTAAATTAAGTTCCTCAATTAGAGATGAAGTATCAATTCTATTTTCGAAGTTGTTTATTATATTTTCTTCCATATCTATATTTCTTTTTTATAAAATTCGTCTAATAGTTTATTTGCTTCCACAAAACCAACATTTGAGATGGGTGAATTAATTTCTTTATCGATTTTAGAAATTAGTCTTCTTAATTCACTTTCTTCTATTCCAGTTCTAAAAGCTAAAATTTTAATGTTATTATCAATGTCACCATCTAAAAGGTTTACATGATATTTATTTTTTATATGATGAATCAAAAACCTCTTTCTCTTTGATAAGATGTTTGGATTATCATTATGATCAAGATAAAGTTGTCCTAATGTCTTGATATATTCCATACTATCATTCGTTGGAGGGAAAATCTCTGGGATAGCTCTTTGTTCTCTCTTAGATTGGAATATTAAATAGATAAATATTAATGCAAGGATTAAATAAGTAGCTTCTTTAATACCATCTTTTGTTAATACTACTCGTAACGGTGAACTTTGTCCAACTCTTCCTCTTGTATGATATTCAGTACGAATATAATTTCCTTCAGGAAGTGCACTAATTATTTCACTCACTAATTGATGATTTTCATCTTTCAATAGGGCAATATTTGTAAGGATTTTTGGAGTGGACAAAAGGTAAATTGCTCCTTTGCCAACTTTAGTTTTTATAAAAACTGGAAAACCATGATCATGTGTAGCTAAAACTTCTGTATTTAAAGTATCATAGCTTTCAAAAGTATTCATTATTTCAAAATCAGAGAAATAACCATCCTTTCCATTTGATGAAATACATAATGTATCTATGGTAACATTAGCATTATTATCAATGGCTATATCTTTCAGCTTTAAAGTCTTCTCATAAGTGGTGATAAACTTTAAAGTATCTTCAAATTCATAATCAAAATATTCTGCAGCAATAAAAATTGATCTTCCTTTTTTTGCTTCATCTAGTAATATTTTTAAAGATGTTTCATCTGTACTAAATTCATCACCGATAACAATTAAATTCTTATCAGAATACTCCTGAGATAAAGAATCATAAATTTCATAGGGCGTTAGCCTTACGTTTTGAATAGTAATATTTAAGGGAGAACCTTTAATAATTTCATCTAAAGCTTTAGTACCATATGGATCTTTGGAATCTGATTTATAATGAGCATTCCAATTGATTTCTTCTTTTTGTGATAGTGCTAATACAAGATATAATAGAATAGCAATACCTAGAAAAATATATTGTTTATAAGACTTTTTCATATTGATTAATTGCTATCTCTAACTCGTTGAACAAAGGTTTTAGTTGTAAACAGATTTCTTCATTAGCATCAAATTCACCATACCAACAATACTGAAAATAGGTACCAATAGTATTAAATGGATTTTTAATGTCATCTGATTTCAACTGAAAAAGAATATCATTATGGTGATCTACTTTTTTCAAATTAATAATGCCTTTTTGATCAAGTTTTTCAATTGAAATTAGATAATAAAGATGTACAATTTCATGGTAGTCATTATTAGCAATTGCATCTTTCAGTTGAGTACTCAAAGGAATTGTTGTTTCTTTTTTAGAATAAATTCCTTTCATATTTTTATAGTTTACTTTTTCATTATTAGAGAAAATAAATAACTTATTAGCTTTTAGAATAAGATATAATCCCCAAAAAATACAGACAATAATGCCTGTCCAAAAGAGAAAACCAAGAAATGGAAAATCCAGTTTTACATCCTTGTCAAAAAATTGAGAAAAAAAGTCATTCAACCATAAATTAATGACATCCCAAATCGATTGTTGGTTTTGTGGTAAAACGTAGTGATAATCTTCGTTTTCTTGAAGTGATTTCACTGTTTCTTCATTAAAGCCCCTTTCTTGAGCATTTAAAATAATACTACAAGAAAGGGATAATAGGAAGAAATATAGTTTTGCTGAATAGTTTCTAAATTTCACTATAAATCTTTAAGTAATTCTTTTATAATAATATATTAAAGAGCTTCTAACTCTTTTAATACACTTGTTGCTTCTTTTTCCTCTTTTATTGAAAGGTAATTAGTACAAATACCAATGTGAAGTAAAGTTGCAATAATAGGAGAGACTACACCATTGGCCAATGCAAAAAACATTGATACAATCTTTAATGTAGAAGACATATCTTGCATAATTAGAGTATCTCCTAACATAGCAGGAATTGTAGGAAGAAGATTAAAGACAATAGAAACAATACCAAATATTAGGTATAAAACTACATTGTAGAAAAACGTATTCCACCATTTATTTTTTATCAATTTAGAACTTTTACTAATTGCTTCTCCAATAGATTTGTCTTCAAAAATGATAACAGGCATAATAAAAGACCAAGATATCATAATGAAAATACCTGGGATTACAAAAAATAATGTAGCCAAACCGACCATGAATCCGTAAAGTATTAGAGCACCGAAAATTTTACCTGAGTATTTTTTACTTACTTCTTTAATGTTATTGACATTGAATTCAACGTTCGGATCGATATATACTTTAACTAGACCAAAAGCCATACTAGTCAAGAAAGTATTTCCTATTAGTATTAATAAGGTTCCAAATAGTCTAACAAATGTACCATCACCTTCTGAGATGAAAATTTCTGAAGCAGTTTGAATCACTGATCCCATAATATAAAAAGGGATACACAATGAAAGAGCAGCAGAGAAGATTGTTTTAAAATTGGACTTCCAAAAATCGAATGACAATTCAATTTTATCACCAATACCTCTTACTTGGTTAAAGTCAAAAACTTTAGAGTTCATAATAGTTTAATTATAATTAATTATAAAAAATATTCTATTTTGTTTAAGATGTTACTTTCTTATAGATCTTGTAAGAATAATAGAAATAATAATAAAGAATAAATGCCATAGAAGATAGGATAAAAAATAACCTAATCGCTAAGGGCCAATCTACCTGTCTTGTTACAAATCCTTCTAAAAAGCCAGCAATTATAAAGATTGGAATTAATCCAATTACTATTTTCAATCCTTTTTTTCCTCCATCACGTAAACTATCCATTCTTGTTTTATTTTTGGGAAATAATAATGCATCTCCTAAAACGAAGCCAGCACCACCTGCAAATACAATCGCTGTAATTTCTAGTGTACCGTGCGTCCAAATACTTAATAACGATTCTTGAAGAACGCCATGTTCGTAAAAGAAATATTGAAAAGCCCCAAGCATTACACCATTCCTAAAAAGTAAAAAACCAGTCCCTAAGCTTGTGAAAATGCCAAAAACAAAGGCAAAAAAGGAGACTTGAATATTATTTTTTGTGATCTGATAAAACATTTCAAAATGTCCTCCAGAAGCATAAATATCCATTGGTTTACCTTTAGCAATATTATCTAGAGTAAGATTGACATAGGCATCGCCAAGTATCAACCGAACAAACTCACCATCATGATAAGCTGAAAATGCACCGATGATTGTGCTAAATAAAAAAACAAGAAAAGCATAAAATATCTGTTTCCGATTATTCATCATTTCGAATGGAACTTCTTCCATCCAAAATGTTCTGAATCGAGATGTTTTTTCTTTTTTACCTGTATAAATCTTTTCGTGATATTTAATGGAAAGATTATTTAAATACAGAGTTAGTTCACTTCCTGGATAAAAAGTTTGCGCATACGATAAGTCGTCACTTAATGACTTATAATAAGATGCCAATACGTCTGGAGAAGAGGTAATATTCCCAATTTCTCCCTCAATAGTTTGCCATTTATCCTGATTTTTTAGAATAAATATAGGTTCTTTCATAAAAAATTGCTTTGTTGTCACAATATATCACAATTTTTTAAGAGCAAAAAGATGTCATCAATTTCTTTTCAGAACAGTCAAAACGTTAATATACAATTTCAAAAAGCAACTATAACATCTAGGATTGGAGCATTTCTAATTGATACTGTTATGCTTGTCGCATTTTTTGGGTTTCCATTTTTATTTATAGATGATTACGAAACTGCAGCATTAATATGGTTAGCCATTGTGGGTATTGTTTCACTTATGTATCATCTCGTATGTGAAACATTTCTAGATGGACAATCATTAGGAAAAAAGGCGATGAAAATCAAAGTTGTTTCTATGGATGGTCGTTCAATTACATTTTCTCAATTAGTATTGAGATGGTTATTTCGTTTTGTAGATATAGCTTTATTACAAGGAATTATAGCCGTTTTAACGATTTTAATAGGAGGTAAAGGACAAAGAGTAGGAGATATTGTAGCAGGAACATTGGTTATATCACTAGATGAAGATACAAATGCTGGATCTTTTTCAATTCCTAAATTTGAAGATGATTACGAGCCAGTCTTTTTTCAAGCAAGTTCTTTGAATCAAAAACAATTAGATCTTATCAAAAAGACTTTAAAGTTAGACTATTCAACAGATCACCTTATTGTTATTTATAAAGTTGAAAATAAGTTGAAAGAACAATTAATGATAGAACAGACTACTTTAAAACATAAAAACTTCTTAAGACAACTACTCAATGATTATTATTATTTAACGATAAAATCTCAAGAACAACAAGTTAAGTTTTAACTAGGTTGTTTTATTTAATAGTACCTTAATAGGTCTAGCCATGTAAAAATTAGTTAGACCTTTTTATAAAGCATTTTATCTAAACTTTTCTAACAATGAAGCAAACATTAATAACAGTATTTTTTAACCTTTTGATTACTTCTTTATTTGGACAAAATTCTAGAGAATTTATTATCAAAAGTTCATCTCCTAACGATATAGGTGTAAAAGTTTTTGGTGAGATATCAGTACCATTGAATGATTACATTCCAAAAGTTAAAATTAGAACCAATGAAGGAAAAGAAAAGTATACAGCAAATGAAGTAAGTTATTTTTCAGCAGATAATGTAGAATTTGTTAGTGTTCCTGGTAAAGGTGAAAAGAGAGTTTTTGCAAAAGTAGTTACATTTGGAGAAATCAAGTTAGCGGTTTATGATCTAAAAAAGGCAAATAAAGGAAATGTTTATGTTAATAATTTATCATTCATTTATCCAAGAAATTACTATATCAAGACGAATGATATGGAAGATTATATAATGATTCCCAAAGATGTCAACGATTATCAACCCGTTCTTGGACTTATTTTAAAAAATTATCGTGATATCTATATTTTAATAGAACAAAAAAAAGTTACTGAATTACAATTGATCGAATGGATAAAAGGATATAACAGGAGATCTTATTTTTAGGTTTTTCTTACTTAATTTCCTTATTCTTTAAAAAATTAATTAACTGATTCCACTTACTAATAAATTAGTATAAATTCATTTAAACAAATATTTACAGGGTAATATAAATTATCTAATATATCAATGTAATATGATCTGAAAACATTGTACTATTCTTATTAGATTTTTTACTTAACATATTTTTTGAAACTTTCTCATATCTTTGCAGAATTATCAATCATTATTTAAACGAAATGAAAAATAACTTCCGATTTTTTCTATTGTTCGCAGTGGTTGGATCTTTAAGTTTTAATTCTTTTGCCCAAAAGAAGAAGAAAAAGAAAAAAGACCAGACTGAACAAACTGAACAAGCACCAAAAAAAGACAAAGATGCCTTAAAAGGATATTCTGAAATTATCACTGATAAAGCAGTATCTGATGAAGGCCTATTTACAACACATAAAGTAGGAGATAAATACTACTTTGAGATTAAAAATGACTTATTAGAGAAAGAAATTTTAGTAGTAAGTAGAATTTCTGGTCATGTTCAAGGATTAAACTTTGGTGGTGCGGGTATGAAATCTAGACCACAACAAGTAATTCGTTGGCAAAGACAAGATAAAAAAATCCTTTTAAGATCAGTTTCATACAATAGTGTAGCAAGTTTAGAGGATCCAATATATAAATCTGTCGTAAACAATAACTTTGAGCCTATCATCCAAACTTTTAAGTTGGAGACTATTGCAGAAGATTCATCATCTGTAGTTATTGATGTTACTTCATTATTTACAAGTGATGTTCCTATGTTAGGAGCATTAAGAGATTCTGAAAGAAAACGCTTTGGAATCAAAGGTTTAGATTCAAAAAGAAGTATAGTCACTTCTATGAAATCTTTCCCTAAAAATGTGGAAGTAAGACATGTATTAACGTATAAAGGAGATAAATTACCAGACAATCAATTGACGAAAACATTATCAATTGAAATGAATCAATCATTTATCGAGTTACCAGAAAAAAAATGGCAACCTCGTTATTATGATCCACGAGTAGGTTATTTCTCATTACAGCAAACAAATTATAGCTTAAATGAGCAAAAAGCAGCTACTCAAAGATTCATCACGAGATGGAGATTAGAACCAAAAGATTGGGATGCCTATAGAAAAGGAGAACTTGTTGAGCCTGTAAAACCAATCGTATATTATATCGATCCTGCTACTCCTGTTAAATGGAGAAAGTATATCAAGAGTGGTGTAGAAGCATGGCAAGAATCATTCGAGAAAGCTGGCTTTAAAAATGCAATAATTGCAAAAGATGCTCCTACAAAAGAAGAAGACCCAGAGTGGAGCCCAGAAGATGTACGTTATTCCGTAATCAGATATATTACAACACCTATTCAAAATGCTCAAGGACCTCACGTTCATGATCCAAGAACTGGTGAAATCTTAGAATCAGATATTTTATGGTACCATAATGTTATGAAACTTCTAAGAAACTGGTGTTTAATCCAAACAGGTGCAGTAAATCCATCAGCTCAAAAAGCAAAGTTTGATGATGAATTAATGGGTAAATTAATCGAATTTGTAGCTACTCACGAAGTTGGACATACTTTAGGTTTACCTCACAATATGGGTTCTAGTAGCAACTATACAGTGAAGCAATTAAGAACTCCTGGTTTCGTACAAGAAAATGGTGTAGCTCCATCAATTATGGATTATGCTCGTATGAACTACGTTGCACAGCCAGAAGATAAAGGTGTAGGATTATATCCAATCATTGGACCTTATGATAAATGGTCAATTGAATATGGTTATAAATTAACGGAAGTTAAAACTGCTTTAGAAGAGAAGCCAATATTAAATACATGGATTAAAGAAAAAGCAGGTAACCCTTGGTTCAGATTTGGAGCACAACAATGGCAAGTAATTGATCCATCATCTCAAACTGAAGATTTATCAGACGATGCAATGGAAGCAAGTACTCTAGGTATCAAAAACTTAGAGCGAATTGTACCTCAACTAATCCAATGGACACAGAGAGATGGTTATTTCTATGATGATTTAGAAGAACTATATCTAAATGTTGTTTCTCAATACAACAGATATATGGGTCACGTTTATAACAATGTAGGTGGTGTAATCATTAACCCTAAAACAACTGAACAAGCTGGGGATGTTTATGTTCCTGTTGTAAAGGAAAAGCAAAAAAGAGCTGTGAAATTCTTAAATGAAGAATTATTTGCAACTCCATCATGGTTAATCAATAAAGACGTATTAAATAAGATTGAATACTCAGGAAATGTTGAGCAAATTCAAAAATTACAAACACGTACATTAACAGGATTATTAAGTGATTCACGTCAAATCAGAATGATTAACAATGAAGCACTTAATGGATCAAATGCTTATTCTATTTTAGAATTAAATGAGGATTTGAGAAAATCAATTTGGAGTGAAATTGTTTCAACCAAGAAAATTGATACTTACAGAAGAGATCTTCAAAGAGTTCATATTGATATTCTAATTAAAAAATTAAACGATAGCAAGGATACAAATTATGATATCCAAGCTGTATCTCGTTTAGAATTATCAAAAATTCAAAAGGCAGTAAAGTCAGCAAAAAATAGATACCGTTCTACTTCTATGGAAGCGGCTCATTTAGCTGATATTCAAGCTAGAATTGAAGATGCTTTTGATAAAAAGTAAGTTATTTTTAATCTTAAAAAAGAAGCTGTCACATTTATTTGTGATGGCTTTTTTTGTATCCGAAAATTATGGAAATATAAAAAATATCTAAAGCACTTATCTTTCAAAAAACTAAGTAAAGCATAATATTTTTATCTAATTCAATTTAATCCCTATTGTAAGAAATACAGAGTGAATTATTATTCTTCAATTTTGAAGTTTTTTTATAAAATAATAGTAAGAATTTCATCAGAATTTCTAAATTGTATACATATTTTATTAACAGTCAAAGTTTTGTGAATTTTCTTCCATTCCCAAAAACAACTTATGGAACCGAAAGTTATACAAACAAGCAGTAAATAATAGACACATAAATAACTAATTATGGATAACTCAACACAAGGGAAATGCCCATTTCACCATGGCGCAAACTCAAAAGAAGAAAACAATGTATTGGATTGGTGGCCTAAATCACTAAATCTAGATATCCTGAGTCAACATGATACAAAAACAAATCCATATGGAGACGACTTCGATTACGCTGAAGCTTTTAAATCACTAGATTTAGAAGCAGTTAAGACTGATTTAAAAAATCTAATGACTGATAGTCAAGATTGGTGGCCTGCCGATTGGGGACATTATGGTGGATTAATGATCCGTATGGCATGGCATGTAGCAGGTACTTATAGAGTAGCTGATGGAAGAGGAGGTAGTAATACAGGTAATCAAAGATTTGCACCTCTGAATAGTTGGCCTGATAATGCTAACTTAGATAAAGCTAGAAGATTATTATGGCCTGTAAAAAAGAAATATGGTAATAAATTATCATGGGGCGACTTAATGATCCTAGCTGGTAATATGGCTTATGAATCTATGGGTTTTAAAACTTTCGGCTTCTCTGGAGGACGAGAGGATATATGGCATCCTGAAAAAGATATTTATTGGGGACAGGAAAAAGATTGGTTAGGAAAAGATAGATATAGTAAAAAAGGAGATAGTGAATCCTTAGAAAATCCATTAGCTGCAGTACAAATGGGACTCATTTATGTAAATCCCGAAGGTGTAGATGGTGTTGCGGATCCTGCAAGAACAGCACATGATGTTCGATCTACATTTGCTAGGATGGCAATGAATGATGAAGAAACGGTGGCTTTAACAGCAGGTGGACATACTGTGGGTAAAGCCCATGGTAATGGAGATGCAAGTAAGCTAGGGCCTGAACCTGAAGGGGGCGATATTAAGGATCAAGGCTTTGGTTGGATGAATCCTGAAGGGAATGGTGCTCATGCAGTCACTAGTGGATTAGAAGGAGCATGGACAACTACTCCAGATAAATGGAATAAAACGTATTTCCATCTTTTACTAAATTATGAATGGGAATTAAAAAAGAGTCCCGCAGGAGCAAATCAATGGGAACCTATCAATATCAAGGAAGAAGATATGCCTGTTGATGCTCATGATGCAAGTGTAAAAAGAAATCCAATTATGACGGATGCGGATATGGCAATGAAAGTAGATCCTGCATACCGTAAGATTTCTGAAAAATTCCATAATGACCATGACTACTTCAAAGATGTATTTGCTAGAGCTTGGTTTAAGTTAACACACAGGGATTTAGGTCCAAAATCTAGATATCTTGGCGCAGATGTTCCAACAGAGGATTTAATTTGGCAAGACCCAATTCCTAGTGTTGATTATTCACTTTCTGAAGCAGAAGTTGAAGATATCAAAACTAAAATTCTAAACTCTGGATTATCACACACAGAATTGATTAATACAGCGTGGGATAGTGCTAGGACCTACAGAGGATCTGACTATAGAGGAGGAGCCAATGGAGCAAGAATTAGGTTAGCTCCACAAAAAGATTGGGTTGGAAATGAACCCGAAAGATTACAAAAAGTACTATCCAAATTAGAAGAGATTCAAAATACTTTATCTACAAAAGTAAGTATTGCTGATTTGATTGTATTGGGTGGTACCGCTGCAGTTGAAAAAGCTGCTCAAGCAGTTAATCCATCTTTTAAAGTAGCCTTCAATCCAGGTAGAGGAGATGCTAAGCCAGAGATGACAGATGCAGATTCCTTTGAAGTGTTAGAGCCTATACATGATGGCTTTAGAAATTGGCAGAAAGAACATTATGCTGTAAAACCTGAAGAGTTATTACTTGATAAAGCACAGTTGTTAGGGTTAACAGCTCCAGAAATGACAGTGCTGATTGGTGGTATGCGTGTTCTTGGAACAAATTATGGTGGTTCTAAAGATGGAGTCTTTACGGATAATGTTGGAACATTGAGTAATGACTTTTTTGTAAATCTTACAGATATGAACAATTCATGGGATCCAGTAGGAGAAAATTTATACAATGTTACCGATAGGAAATCAAAAACTGTAAAATGGACGGCAACAAGAGCAGACCTTATTTTTGGTTCAAATTCAGTTTTGAGAGCATACAGTGAGTTTTATGCTCAAGACGATAATAAAGAGAAGTTTGTAGCTGATTTTATTAAAGCTTGGGAAAAAGTCATGAATGCTGATAGATTTGATCTTTCATAATCTTTCAAATGTATATTTTAAAGTGTATTGCTTGTTAAGATTCAGGTAATACACTTTTTTTATATATTATTAATCTTATTGTAATACTATTATGTTTATTGAATTAGAAGTAAAAACAGCGATGATTGATCATGGTTTTGATGAAAATAATCAAGAAATTTTAGATCACATTGTCGAAAATGAATTTACTAGGAAAATTATTGCTTTAGATAGAATCAGATCGATTAGTAGACAATATATTTTAGTATCATCTTCACATGGAAGACAAATGTATTGGGAATATAATTGTACTATGGATGAATTAAAACAAAGGTTACAAAAGGCAGGGCTAATCATTACATGATTGATTATAAAAAAAATAAATTTTTAAAATTAGACTATTTAAAAGAAGGGAATTCAAGGCAAAAGAAGGCATTTGAAACATTAATTTCTAATGATATCTTCAATCTTCTTGAAGATTTTGATCCTATTTTAACAGGTACAATTCCTATAGAAATAGATATTTCAAAAAGTGACCTAGATATTATATGTAATGTTAAAAATCATGAAGCTTTTCAGGGTTTACTTAAACAATCATTCAGTGGGAATGATAAATTCAAGATAAATATTAATAGTGATATACAACCTGAATGTACTGTAGCTAATTTTTACATTAATGGTTTTGACATTGAAATTTTTGGTCAAAACAAACCTACGATAGATCAAAATGCATATAAACATATGCTTATTGAGTATCAGATTCTTAAAATAAAAGGAACGGCTTTTAAGAATGAAATAATTCAAATGAAAAAAGAAGGTTTAAAAACAGAACCAGCTTTTGCAAAATTATTGGGAATAAAAGGTGATCCTTACATCGAATTATTAAAATATTCAGATTGGTAATTTTTTTTACCAATGAAAATATTTTTTCTAACAATGATATTTATTTGAAATGCTGACCTTTGTGATGTGATAATGATAAAAACAGAACACATTTAACAACTGTCTAAATAATATCATTAATATAAGGTTTTAAGTTTGAAAATAGGTTGGTACTTATGTACCGTAGAAAGGAGGGATGTCATTGACGTCCCTTTTTTGTTTAGTAAAAATTGAATTGAAATTTTTTTTACCAATGAAAATATTTTTTCTACCAATGATATTTATTTGAAATGCTGACCTTTGTAATGTGATAATGATAAAAACAGAACACATTTAACAACTGTCTACACAATATCATTAATATAAGGTTTTAAGTTTGAAAATAGGTTGGTACTAATGTACCGTTGAAAGGAGGGATGTCATTGACGTCCCTTTTTTATTTAGAAAAAATCGAATTGAAATTTTTTTTACCAATGAAAATATTTTTTCTACCAATGATATTTATTTGAAATGCTGACCTTTGTAATGTGATAATGATAAAAACAGAACACATT
>NZ_JBSWYJ010000060.1:0-28351 GCF_056161045.1 Flammeovirga sp. AWQ4_249 | reverse complement strand
ATCAATTTTTAATTATATTTGGAGATAGAGTCAAGTTCTAAAACTTAACCCTATCCAAAAAGAACTTACACACTTTACAGGAAAGTGTCTTAAAACAAGAAACCCACTTTTAAACTAAAGGTGGGTTTTCTTATTTTCGAATTAAGATTATTTATTTATCCTGCATAAAAATGCAGATTACCTCTATCATAACGAATACTTCCTAATGCACCCATTTTTATTAAATTGATAAACAGTTCTGTCACTATTTCATACCGATTGTCAATATTTTCTTCAGGATACCTTAATGAAATGGAGAAAAAATCTTCCTCATTTTGAAAGCTTTTCACAAAAAATACATCAATTTTACTCTTATCAAGAATCTCAATTTTTTGTTCATTGAGTAGCCTTTTTTGCCAATGAATTAACTCACTTCTTAAAAGACCAATTTTCTCACGAGTACTATTCCATTCTGAAAAAGAATTGTCATAAATAGAATTGTAATCATATTGATAACCAATTTCTTTTAATAGTAATTTGATAGATTTTTCGTCATTTCGAATATAAAAATTGATGTATTTCATGTCTTTAAAAATTAAAGTTTGGTAATACTTTTTATCCTATTTCTTCCATTACTTCTTCAGCTTGTCTTTGACCATATTTCAGGTTAAGGATAACATGATTCACTCCTTCTTCTTGAAGTTTATGTAAGAAGTCATTCAAATATTTAGTCCCTGTTCTATAGCCAAGATGAATAGGGAAAGGAGCTGCATTTTCATTTTCACTAAGGTCAATGTAAAGTGATTGTAAAAATGGTTTCCAATCTTGTCCTTGTCTTTCTAAAGCGCCTTTCCATTCAGATTGAATAACTTTTAGCGTATTGATATCTCTTGGATAATAAATCCAACCATCGCCATTTTTAGCAATCCAATCTAATGACTGTCCAGAATGACCTGTAATAAGCATTGGAATTTTGTGCTCAATTTTTGGAAGTAGATCTCCATTTCGTCTTATTTCTCCATAATATTTAGATTCATGACTAGGGAATGATCCATACAAAGCATTGATATATTCAAAACTATCTTTGAAGTAATTCCCTTTTAAATCTCTATCTAACCCAAAAGCAGGATATTCAACGGCTCTATCTCCAGAAGCAACTCCAAGTATCAAACGATTATTTGATAAATCTTGAAGAGAAATGGCCGATTTTAATGTATTAATAGGATGTCTGAAAGGTAAGATAATACTACCTGCAGCAAGCTGAATTTTTGAAGTATGTGCTGCAATGTAAGTCATGTATACCCATGGATCATACATCTGTCCAACATCACCAAAATAAGGATCATGTAGTGGTACATCTCTGAACCATAAAGCACTAAAACCCAATTTTTCTGCTTTTTGAGCTAACCTCAAATGATTTTTCATAGTTGGAGTATCACATTTATAAGATTCTAAAGGTGTAAATATTCCAATCGATAACTTATCCTTTTTAACTAAATCCTGTAACATAATACGCTAACTTATTTGATTGATTTTCTTTTGATTACATTACAAAAGTACTAGCTTTATATTTATCGTAGAAACGGTTTATTTCGATATTAATAATCTATAAAAACGATTATGAATCTTCAGTTTATCAAATACTTTGTAGCTTTATCTAATACATTAAACTTTACAAAGGCCTCTGAACAGATGTTTGTGGTACAGTCCACTTTTTCAGCAGGGATTAAGAAATTAGAAGAACATCTTGATGTCAAATTATTTGAAAGGGATAAAAGAAATGTAACGCTCACAAAAGAGGGGCAGGTCTTTTTACCAAAAGCATTGGAACTTTTGAGGATATGGAATGAAGTAGAAGTAGGTTTTAAAGTGAAAGATGATGCACCATTGAATATCGGCTTTTTTCAGAATATTCTGATCGATGTGATTCTAAACTCAATAAATACTTTTAAAATCAATTTCCCATTTACGGAAGTCAATATTATAGAAAAGTCAGAAGATAATTTAAAACAGCTTCTGATTAATGAACAAATAGATATTCTTTTTACTGATCAGGAAATAGAGGACGAGAAAATTGATTTTCAGTTTATAACAGAAGAGAAACTAGTATTTGCTGTATATGAAAATCACCATTTAGCTACAAAGAAGAGCATTTCATTGGCATCATTACATGAAGAGGCATTTATTGAAAGATTGAACTGTCCATTATATGACGACTTATCAGATCGATTATCTGAATTGGGAGTAAAGCCGAATAAAGTTTTTGGAGCTCAAAATAATGGGTCTGCTTTAACATTAATTGCTTCAGAAATGGGAATTTCAGTAATGCCAGTACCACAATACAAAATGGAAAATATTGTATTTATACCAATTGAAGGAAGTGAGATCAAACGTAATATTTATTTGGCTTGGAATAATCAATTGATTAACAGAAAAAAGGGAATAAAGAGCTTCGTTGAATCATCTTTGAAGTAAAAATTAAACCCCACTTCCTTAAATTATGAAAGTGGGGTTCAAGTTATAATTAAAGATACCTAATCTTATAAGTTATTTTCTACAAATTCAGTCATTTGTTGGTATAAATGAAGTCTCGTGTTACCTCCATAGATACCATGATTTCTGTTTGGATAAAAGAACTCACGGAATTGCTTTCCGGATTTGATCAATGCATTAGATAAGTCAAAAGAGTTTTGAACATGAACATTATCATCACCTGTACCGTGGATCAAGAAGAATTTACCTTTTAATTTATCTACATGTTGAATAGGAGAGTTATCATCATATCCTGAAGGGTTTAACTGTGGAGTTTTTAAGAAACGCTCAGTATAGATCGTATCATAGTATCTCCAAGTTGTTACAGGAGCAACAGCGATTGCCATTTTGAATTGATCTGCACCTGTAAATAAACATAATGATGACATATAACCACCAAAACTCCATCCCCAAATACCAATTCTACCTGCATCAACATAGTTTTGAGCACCTAACCACTTCGCTGTTTGAATTTGGTCGATAGCTTCTAATTTACCCAATTGAGCATAAGTAGCATGTTTGAAATCTCTACCTCTTGAACCTGTACCTCTTGGGTCAACAACAGCTACGATGTATCCTTTTTGAGTCAACATTTGGTGCCATGCGAAGTTTCCTCCACCCCATGAGTTCGCAACTTGATTTGAACCAGGACCTGAGTATTGGAACATTAAAACAGGGTATTGTTTTGAAGCATCAAAGTCTGCTGGCTTTAACATGTAGCCATACAATTCAACATCATCCTCTGTTGTAAATGTAAAGTGCTCTTTTTTCACAAAGCCATAATCTGCAATTAGTTTTTTGAAATCAGCATTATCTACTAATACTTTTACTAATTCGTTTTTCTTTGTTTTGAATAATGATGTAGAAGCTACAGTTTCAGAATTACTATGTTTAGCGATATAATAACTGAAGTCATTACTCATATTTACGCTCGTTTGACCACTTTTCGTAGACAGTTTTGTTTTCTTTTTACCATAAATGTCAATAGAGTAAAAATCTCTGTCTAATGGAGCAACCTCATTTGAGATATAATATAATATAGCTTTTTTGCTTGCTTCATTGATACCTACCAATTGGCTAACTTCCCATTCACCTGAAGTAATTTGACGAACCTGAGTACCATCTACATTGTACAAGTAAATATGCTTATATCCACTCATTTCTGATGTGTAAATGAAATGCTTGCCATCTTTTAAGTACGTTAAATCATCACAGTAGTCAATATCTACATATGTTTTACTTTCTTCAGTAAGAATTACTTTGCTTTCACCAGACTCAGCATTCGCATGAAGAATCTCTAATTTATTTTGAAGACGGTTCATTCTGATGATTGATACTGTGTTAGCATCTGTCGTCCATGAAACTCTCGGGATATAAATATCAGTTTCAGTACCGATATTCAATTTTGTGTGCTTGTTTTTGTTTTCTAAATCAACAACTGAAACACCAACTACAGAGTTCTTTTGACCTGCTTTAGGATATTTGAATCTGTAATCGTTTGGATAAAGACCACCCCAAAGTTGCATGTTGTATTCAGGAACTTCTGTCTCATTGAAAATTTGGTAAGCGATTTTACGGCTATCAGGAGACCAGAAAAATGCTTTTGCAAATGAAAATTCTTCCTCATAAACCCAGTCAGCTGAACCATTGATGATATGATTGAATTTTCCGTCAGTGGTTAACTGCGTTTCTTTCATATCAGATAAGTCTACAACGAATAAGTTATTTTCTCTAACAAATGCTACTCTGTAACCATTAGGAGAGAAGGTCGCGTAGGATTGCTTTCCGTTTTGAGAAAGTTTTGTCAATTGCTTTGTACCAAAGTTATACACATAGTATTCTGCTTTGTATGATCGACGGTAGATAGATTCTCTTTCTGTCATTAAAAGAATTTGTCTTTCATCTGCAGAAAATGAATAACCCGCGATTTGAATAGAAGGAGTTAATTCGCCTCCGTCAAGAATTGTTTCTACTTCTTTACCAGTAGCTACATCATTTTTAATGATTTTATTACGCTCTAATTTTGTGTAATACTGTCCAGTGTTCATCCAACGTACAGAATTCACAGATTGAGGATAAAATTTGTAGTCTCTCCAGATATCCTCAAGAGAAATTTGATTGTTTTGTGCAGATGCCGAATACATTAGCACAAAGAAGAAGCCGATTAAAAGTGATAATCGTTTGTTCATATTTAAAGATTATTGTTGAAAGTAATGATTCTTACAATTGTTCACTTTGGTCATTTATAGAACTTTGTGTGTTTATAGTTTGGATAAAGTGAGTGAATTGGCAAATAATTACTTTGATTTGATGGAATAAAAAAAATCTTACCCCGCTAATTTACAGTGTAAGATTCTTTTATAAAAATACTTCAAAAGATGTATTTCCTTAAATTCAATTATTTTAAACGTATTATTTCTAATATGTCAATTTTTAGACAGCTTCGTCGTATTGAATTTGTTCCATATTTTCTTCCTTTTCCTCTTGTTGTTGACCACCTTGAGTGATGGCATACAATTCATCTTCTAAGAAATAAATATGATTTTGCATATCATTCAGACGTTGGTTTTTATCGTAAACGGTCTTATGTAGTTTGTCGATATAACCTTGGCTATCAATAAGCATTTTCTTTAGACGGTCCATATAGTCTCGGTCCGCTTCATTCCATCCTTGTTCGAGGAGCGTAACTTTTCTTTTGTTCAATTCAGCTTGGTGCGAGTTTCTCGGATAGTTAATACTCTGCTTTTTCATCATTAATTTAAAATTTATAAGTAGTAAAAAATCACATTTACACAGTAAGTAGTTAGCGGCGTAAATGTATACGTCGTCTCTATTAACAAATAGGACTGATAGTCTGTATTTTGAATAGATAAAAGTAATTCACAAACAGTATTTATAATGACAAATTTATAATGTTATGGAAATAATACAAATATTCCTTAGAAAAATCTTTAATTTATTTTAACATTAGTAAATTTCATTTAAAAAAGTAGGTTAAAAGAAATGTTAGGAGTTATCCCTAATTGAGAAACATCTGTCAACATATATTCATAAGAATTCGCTGATTCATGTCCTACCTGAGTTACTTGTCTTTCTTCTGTATTTTGTTGATTATAAAGGTCATAGATAGTCATGACGACTTCTCCCTTCATTCTTTTACCAATTCGGAAATTATATTCGGCAGAGAAATCTAATCTATGGTATAACGGTATTTCATAAGGCTCAATTTCAGTTTCAATAGGCCTTTCTCCCGGAACATTATTTTTTAGGAGTTGATTAAAATTATACTCTGTATTCTTTAAAACCCATGTAAAACCGATTTTCCAGCTTTTCTTTTTGTACATGCTAGCAAGCTGCAAAATATGTGTTCTTTTTTGTTCTGTTTCTTTCTGAGTGTATTGTTTAAGGTATTGATTAAAACCATAACTCGTGTAGAAATACCATTTAGCAAGATTATATTCATAAATAAAATCAACTCCATACGATTTACCATCACCTATATATTTATGAAAAAGCACTGGATTTCTAAAAATCAAATCCGACATTTCACCAGTACTTTGCTTATAATAAGCCTCTAAATCAAAAGAATGCTTATTTAACTTTAATGTACCGCCACCTATAAAATGATTAGAAGTCATGACAGGAATTTCTTCTCCATTGGACAAAATCCAAAAAGAATCATAGGTTAATTCATCCGATAATTCTCTGATAAATTGATAATAACGACCAGCAGAAAATTTTAAACTAAACTGTTCAGTGGTTCCAATTGGTAAAGTTCCTTGTACTCTTGGAGCAATATAGGCTTTACCGTTAGGTTGATAATACCAAACGCGACTTCCAGCCGTTAATGAGAGTTTATCTAAGAAAAAATTATACTGAGTGTAAATACCAAGTGTTGTAGCTTGTGTCAAATCATCTACTTCTTTGACAAAGAATCCACTAGGCTTCAGCGTTTTCTCAACATCATAATGCGTATAGACAGCACCGACATCCAACCTTCCCTTTTTTAAGAAAATTTGTTGATCAGAATGAATGCTAAAGTCTTGCATCTTTTGATACGTGTATTGTGTTATCTTCTTGGGTCTTCTATCTATTGAATCTTTTTTATAAAAAATCTTATTGCTTTCTCTCGTGTTGTTTGAATAGGTCATATACACACTAGAGTTCCATTTTTTATATTGAGCATTCCATTCCAAAGACATTGCATTGTTGCTCCAAGATCGATCATCCGAATTCGTATGCGTTGGAGCATTTGGTCTGTTGGGAGGTTTGGGTAATGCATAAGAAGATTGATAATTATCCATGGAATGTAGATAACTAAAGGCTACATTATTCTTATCGTTTATTTGATACAATACTTTGGCATTTGCATCCTGGTAATTAATGTCTGGTTTAATTTTTTGATTATACACATTAATCTGCTGTGTACCATTATTAAGTTGCCTATTATCAGAATTTTCACTCATTCCTCTATCATAGATTAATTTTTCAATTCCTCCATGATATTTTCTAAAAGTACCAAATACAGAAAGTTTACCTCTGACAATAGGTCTTGACAAATAGGCTTTATATCCCAATAGACTTATTCCTACATTTCCTTCTGTATGATAAAGTGTAGGATCTTTTAAGCCAATATCTAAAATACTTGATACTCTTGCTCCATATAAACAATCAAATCCTCCAGCATATAAAGTCGCTGAATTCGTTATGTCTGGATTAATCACACTTTGAAGTCCAAAATAATGGTCTAATTGATACATTGGAAATTTATCAATCAGTGTTAAATTTTGGTCTGTTTCTCCTCCACGTACTTCTAATGCAGAAGAAAGACCGGTTGTACTCACGCCAGGAAGTAATTTCAAAGCATAAAAAACATCTTCCTGATTTGAGGTAGGAAGGTTACCAATACCCGCATTTTTTACATTTTTTCCTCTACTTTGACGATCAATCAGAGAGGTGATAGAATCCAATTGAGCACTGTAAACTAATTCAGGAAGGTTACTTTTTGCTTCTTTTAAGCTAATATTTAAAGTCTTTATAGATTGAATTCCTGCTAAGGGTAACTTGTGCTCTTCATATCCTAAAAATTTAAAAGTTATCGTATCATTGGAAGGTACAGAAACGATAAAATTTCCTTTTTCATCTGAAACTGCATATTTCTGGGTTAATGAGGAAATAATTGTAGTATAAGGTAAAGTATTTCCTTGGTAATCAGTGATGGAACCACTTAATGTGATTTTTTGAATTGTTTTTTTTCGAATAATAATGAACTGTTCGTCAAGTACTTCATATTCAAGATTACTACCTGCAAGGCTTTGTACTAATGCTTTCTCAAGAGTGGCTTCTTGTAAAGTGATACTGACTACTTTGTCATTTACAATTTTATCATTAAAAGAAAAATAGACACCAAAATGTTGTTCAATCTCTTTTAAAACTTCTTTTAAAGTTCTTTCATGATATTGAGCACTAAGTAAAGGTCCATGTGCCCAACTCAATGGGCTCAAAAACAGTAGTAATAGTAATAAGTAGTAATATTTAATAAGAGATTTCAACTTCTTTTTTCTTCTTGTTGATTTCGTACTTTATACCCATTGATTTTGAGATGATTTGTAGAGATTTTTCAAGTGAAGCATTAGAAAATGTGCCAGAAAAACGCATCTCTTGTATGTCCTTACTTTTGTAAATAATACGGATATCAAATTGTCTTTGTATTTCCTCAAAAACGGTTTCAAGTGAAGCATTAGTGTACTTAAAAAGTCCTTTCTGCCAATTTGGTTTACTATCATAATGGTCAGAAATGAGAAGAACACCATTTTTATATTCAACTTCTTGTCCTTTTGTCAATACAACTTTTTGACCATTTTTATCTTTTACTTCTACTTTTCCAGTATAACAACTTACTACCCAACGTTGATTTCTAGCAAAAATATTGAAGCTAGTACCCAAGACGGTAACTGTTCCCATTTCAGTATTTACTTGGAATAAATTTCCTTTTTCAACATTAAAAAAGGCTTCTCCTTTCAATGAGATATATCTTCCTGCATTAAAACTTTCTTGGTCATAAGAGATTGTACTTTCAGCGTTTAGGTTCACAGTAGATCCATCAGGTAATAATACATCATGAGTAAATCCTTTTTTAGCTACTTCTACATGATGATCAGGGACAAAATTTCTTTGATAAAAAATAAAAATAAGACCTAAAATCACTATAGCAGCTCCATATCTCCACCATGTGTTATTAAACTGAATTGTTTTTGGTTCTTTAGATGAAGGTAAGGCATCATTTACTCTAATTTGTTTTGCAATAGTATTCCAGAGCTCCTTTTCCTTTTGATTTGAAAGATGTGGTTCTTTTATTTTAACCTGTAAAACCCACTCTTTCGCTTCATTAATTACAGCTTCTTCCTTAGGATTATTTTTAATGTAATTGATCCAATGATCATGATGACTTTTGTCTCCTAGAACCCAAGAAACAAAATCTTTATTTTCTATATATTTATCAATTGCAGACATCTTATTATCAGTGTTGTATATTCAGAGAAGAGCTTAAGAATGGATTTGTACTATATTTTGTGGAAAAAACTTTCAATTATTTTTCCTACAAACAAAATAATCAACGGATCACTCATGTTATTTCTCATTTTTTTCAGAGCAGAAGCTTGAACATTACGTACCGATTGATTGCTAATTTGCATGATCTCACTTACTTCTTCAGGTGTAAAACCATTATAAAACCGTAAGTAGATAACTTCCTTTTGTCTTCCTGAAAGTGTCTCTAGGCATTGTAATAATTTACCTTTTGTAATCTGATCAGATTCTGAAGAAATGATTTGTTCTTCCATCGTGAAATCTAGATCAAAAGTGTTTTCGGGCACTTCTTCAGTTACAGCAGTTTTGGCTTGTTTTTTTATTTTCTCATAAATACTTCGTTTCAATGCAACCATTAAATAGAGCTTGACATTGTCTGTATCCCCTAAAGTCGAACGTTTTTCCCAGATTCTTAAAAAAAGATCTTGTACACAATCTTCTACAAGAGTAGCATCTTGACAGAAATGATACCCATACTTATACAATAGTTTAATGTATTGATCATAGAAATACTTGATAGCAGAAGCATCGTTCTTTTCTTTAAGTTGCTTCCAATGATGTAGATCTTTAGACATGAAGAGTGGTAAAACTTGTATTGAGCAAAAAATAGCCTACCCAAAGATAGCCATAGAATATATAGACAAGTTACAAATTATTTCCTTCTTACCCTTAAAAATGAATTTAACACACTATTATTTTCAGGTTCGTTTATCCTAAATTTTAATTTATTTGAAGCGATTCATCAACCTTTAGAAAGTTAAGAATTGGATTATATGGTTTTGAGTTGGTCTGATGGTCTTAATTTTTTAATCAAATGATGAATTGTACTTTTAGAGTTTAAGTGTGAATATTAATTCATTATTAATGGTATACATAGTATAATATTGTTGTTGATTTGCTTTTATTTCTCTTGTAGTTCGTCGTATATATCATTTTGTTTTTTATACTTTTTAAAGATAATCTATGTTTTTAGTTTCCCTTTACTATATTTGCAGTTAACAAACATAAATTAACTCCGTCGGTAATTCAATTGTTTAAATGAGATTCCAGCAAACTCCCTTATACTATATATGTATCCTTTTTGTGATACTCCTAACATCGTTTACTCAATACCCAGATATTGATAGTTTAGAGCAAGAATTGGCTAAAAGCCTTGATGCTAAAAAACGTGTTGATTTGCTATGCAAATTAGCAGGGAAATATATGGATGTTGATGTAGAAAAGATGCATAAATATATAGAGGAGGCAGAATCTTTAATTGATGACAATGAGGAGTTTATCATGGAGAAAGCTCAGATTCTGAGTTTACGAGGAAACCTGAAATTAAAAGAAGGAAACTTAATTGAAGCTTCACGATTCTACTATAATGCGATTAATATCTATGAATCTCAAGGAGAAGATTTTAAGGTAGGTTCTATGTATTCAAACCTAGGAGTACTTTATCTAAAAAATAACCAACCTCATAAAGCAGACTCTATCTTTACTTTAGGGTTAAATGTCCTCGAAGGAGTAGAAGGTTCTGGAAAAAATAAAGTGATCAACTTAATTCTTATGAATAAAGGGGTAACAGAATCAATGCTCCAAGAATACCATAAAAGTATCTCAACTTTTCTAGATTTAGTAAAAGTGGCTGAAAAAGAGGAGGATATAGAGATGAAAGCCAAAGCATTACATAATATAGCGAAAGGGTATGAAGGACTTAATGAAATAGATAATGCTATTGAGTATGTATTAAAAGCTGTTGAACTTAAGAAGCCTAGAGAAGAGAAAGGAAATTTGATATCTTCTTATAATTTACTTGCTGAACTCTACATTAAAATGGAAGAGTATAAAACGGCAGATCAGTATTTAAAAGAAAGTGTCATTATTGCTGAAAATTATCATTCTGATGAAAAGATTTTAGAAATCAAGCAAAAAATGATTGATGTCGCTTCCTTGAGAGGTGAATATGAAAGAGCATACGAACTTCTTAATGAAGTAAATACAGAAATTATTCGTCAAAAAGATAAAGAAAGAGAGAATCTATTTCAACAACTTGAACATGACTTTCTAAAAGATAGAGAAGCTTATATTGAGCTTGAACGTAGAAG
Source organism: Flammeovirga sp. AWQ4_249 (assembly GCF_056161045.1). Taxonomy (NCBI): domain Bacteria; kingdom Pseudomonadati; phylum Bacteroidota; class Cytophagia; order Cytophagales; family Flammeovirgaceae; genus Flammeovirga; species Flammeovirga sp. AWQ4_249. The sequence continues at coordinate 17,162 of NZ_JBSWYJ010000060.1, read as the reverse complement.
AGAAAGAAATTTATATCTTGGAGGAGCTGTTATAGTATTGGTTTTCACAGTACTTATCGTTATCCTTTTGTATCGCTTACAAAAACAAAAAATTAGAGTAACACTTCTAAAAAACAAAGAATTAGTTTTAAGAGGTGATTCTTTAAAAAATAATATTGATCATAAAAATAAAGAATTGACAACAGCAAGCATGTATTTGATTCAAAAAAATGAAATGATCAATAATATCTCTAAACAATTGATGGACTTTAATGCTGAATTAGAAGACAAGCATAAGAGAAAAATCAATTCTATTATTAAAACACTTAATGATTCATCTGACTCTGGTCAGTGGGAAGAATTTGAAATTCGTTTCGAACAAGTTCATGAAAATTTTTATTCTGAGCTTCAAGAAAAAATTCCAACAATTACTCCGAATGAGAAAAAGCTGTGTGCGTTTTTAAAATTAAATTTTTCAACAAAAGATATCTCGTCTATTACGAAACAATCTCCAAAATCGATTGAACAAGCGAGATATCGTTTACGTAAAAAAGTGGATCTTTTAGGTAAAGATATCGACTTAAATACCTTTTTAGCTCAAATACAAAATTAAATAAATTTAAATATAAAACACCCTTTTTAGTGTGATTAAGGCTGTTGTAGTACTAATGTTCTACTAAATTTCACCTTGTAGTACTTTTATTACAGCCATTTTTTTTATGAATAAATACACTTCCTTTTATTTACATTTATTGAGAATTGGAACTCATACCGACGACAGACAATTCAATTATTTAATTCGTTTTTAGAAATACCTAATCGCCAATTTTTTTGGTGTAATTTATTTTTTCTATCAATTCAAATAAGGGGATCCAATCAGTGAGAATTAGACGGGTTTTCATTGATTATTCAATTCAATTTTTTTAAAACTATTCATCTTTTTAAAATGAACAGACCATTACGCAACGTATTGGCTTGTGCAGTTACTATCGGTGCTACTTTATTTGGTAGCCCTCAGACTTCATTTGCACAAGACGCTACACCAGTTACCTACTCTCAGGGTGTTGGCCAAGGTAAGATTCGTATTAAATTGACAGAGTCAGCGCTTAATAGAGCGAGGATTTCTTCGAATCGTACAATATCGAATGCTTCGATAGGCCTATCATCTGTAGATGCAGTATCAAAACAATTCCAAGCTTCTAACATGAAGCCTGTATTCCCATTTGATGGAGTACATGATGAGGCAATGAAAAGACATGGACTTCACCTTTGGTTTGAAGTAGATGTTAATCCTATGGTTTCTGCACAAACAGTAGTAGCTACTTATTCAGCGTTAGCTGAGGTAGAAATTGCAGAAAATATTCTTGAAAAAAGAAATATTGAGGAGGTTAAAAACACAAGAGTTGTAAACCCTCGTTCAACACAATCTACTAATGAAGGACTTCCTATGAATGATCCTCTATTGAGTAGACAATGGCATTATGAAAATGATGGTACTGAAGATTCTTGGACAGAAGACGCAGACATCAACTTATTTGATGCATGGAATATCAACACAGGTTCAAACGAAATTATCGTTTCTGTTCATGATGGTGGTATTGATGTAGCTCACGAAGATTTAGCTGCAAACATCTGGGTAAACACAGGTGAAATTCCTGGTAACGGAGTGGATGATGACCAAAATGGTTATATCGATGACGTAAACGGTTATAACTTTGCTTATGCACAAGGTGAAATCGTTGCAGACGTTCACGGTACTCACGTTGCAGGTACAGTTGCTGCCGTTTCAAACAATGGTATTGGTGTTGCAGGTGTTGCAGGTGGTAATGGTTCAGGTAATGGTGTAAAGCTTATGTCTTTACCAATTATCAATGGTCCAGAATATGCAGATATCGCTGCTTCTTATGTTTATGCAGCAAACAATGGTGCTGTAATCTCTCAAAACTCATGGGGTTATACAATTCCTGATGTTTATGAACAATCAGTATTAGATGGTATCGATTATTTTATCGCTGAGGCAGGACACTATGAAGGTTCTCCAATGACAGGTGGTATTGTAATTTTCGCAGCTGGTAATGATAACTCATCTGCTGATTATTATCCAACAAGATATGACAATGTATTAGCGGTAGCTTCTACAGGTCCTCAAAATATTAGAGCAGGTTATTCAAACTATGGCCCTTGGGTTGATATTACTGCTCCTGGTGGAGATATTCAAGCAAACTTGAACCAAAATGATATGGTATTGTCTACTTTACCAGGTAATGCTTATGGTTACTTGGATGGTACTTCAATGGCATGTCCACACGTTTCAGGTATTGCAGCTCTTATCTTATCAGAATATGGTTCAGATACTTATACTCCAGAATTACTTTGGAATAGATTAGTTAACTCAACAAATAATATCGATGCTTTAAACCCTAATTATGTAGGTTTATTAGGTCCTGGTATTATTGATGCTGGTCTTGCTCTTAAAGTAAACGAAGGTGCTGCGCCTCAAAAAGTTACTGAATTAGTAGAATCTGGAAGTTCATTTGATTTTATCAATTTATCTTGGACAGTTCCTTCTGATGATGATGATGATGAGCCAGTTTCATTTATTGTATATTATGATTCAGTAGATTTTTCTGCTGACGCTTCAATGGCTGACTTTGTACAAGTGAAAAACTTCACTGCAACTGGTGAAACTTTCATGTATGAATTAGCAGGTTTAGTTCAAGAAACTTCTTACTATGTATCTGTAGCAGGTGTTGACCGTTGGGGTAACATCGGTGAAATGTCAGATATGTTAATGACGGCAACTACTGCTGGTCCTAGTATCGTATTAAGTGATGAGTTATTATCAGTTGATCACGATGTAATGGGTGGAAATATGGCGAATACTATGTTCACTATCTCAAACGAAGGTGAAGGTATTTTAAGATATGAGACGGAAGTTGGACAAAGTGATTTTATCGTAGACACATATTCAAATACAAAAGAAAATGCTCAGTTAGGTAGAAGCTTAAATTCTACTTTACAAATGAAAACTGTTCATTTTAGAGATGTAAATATGGTTAACGTTGAAGATGATCCTGCGTTGGATGAGTATGATGACAGATGGTTAACTTACTCTTCAGTTCAAACATTCTCTTTCATTACTTCTCCTGAAGAAAAGCCAAATTCTCCTATCAGTACTATTGCAGCTTACTATGTTGTAGATCAAGATGGATTCAACCTAACTGACGTATTTGCTGCTGCTGCTGAATTAACAGTAGGTAAGCCAATGGTAGAAGTAAGAGTTGGTAACCCTTATACTACAGCAAAAGTAGTTTATACTGGAGATCTTGGAGATAGAGACTGGTATGGTTTCAGAGATGTATCTTTAGAAGAAGATGTAAACATTCCTTACAACTCAATCGTATGGTTAAAAATTTCTTACGAAGCAGGTAATGAATTAACTACAGGTGTTGTAATTAATAATAATACAGACGATTTATACTTTACACAAGAGGCTGATAATAGCCAATTTATCTCATTTGATAACGAACAATCATTCTCAAGATTAATTGATGCTGATCCACTAGGAAGAAGCTTATTATTTGTTCAAGGTTTACAAAGTGCCAATGAGCATTTAGGAAACTATGTAAGTTTAGTTCCATTTGCAGGTGATATTACTACAGAAGAGCCTCAAGATGTAGCTGTTTCATTAGATGCAACTACTTTAAGAAATGGTACTTATACATCAAATGTAATTATCAATTCAAATGATCAAGAAAATCAAGAAGTAAAGTTACCAGTAACTTTCAAAGTATCAGGTCAACAAGCTGATCTTAGAGTTTCTGAAGAAATCATTAACATTGGTACTGAATTTATTGGAGGTTCAATTGATGCAACAATCACTGTAGGTAACTATGGTTATGGCTACTTTAATGTAGCGGATGTTTCAGTTGAAGATAATGTAAACTTCAAAGTAATCACTCAAAGTTCTAAAGTACCTGCAAGAGGTAGAGCTACTTTTGGTATTGAATTCAGACCTCAATCTGTAGGTAACTTCAATACAAACTTAGTATTAACGGATACAGAAGGTAATGTAAAGAAATTTAGATTATTTGCAGTAGGTGCAGCTCCATCTGAAATAACTATTTCACCAGCAGAATTTACTACTGAAAACTTAGCAGTAGGAGAGTCTACAACTGGATCATTTGAAATTTCAAATACAGGTGATTATCCACTTTCTTTCAATATTCCTAAATATAGTGACAATGCTCCTGAAGGTGTTCATAAGTATGGTTACTCTTGGGAAAAGAAAGATAACGCTGATAACTGGGTAGAAATTGCTGGTGCAGAAGGTACTGTTGATTTAGGTCATTGGTTTAGAGAAACTGCAGAGTTGTACTATCCTGTAAAATTACCATTCGAAATGCCTTTCTATGATGGCTTTGAAGGAGAATTCTTCTTCAATTTCCAAGGTGTTCTAACTTTCGATAAATCAACAAACTTAAATGGACCTCCTCAATTGGGAAGTCCTTGGTACAATAAAGGTATCATCTCAGGTGCTTTCCAACAATTAGATTTAGGTAAAGGTGGAGATGTATTAATGAAAGCTTTCGATACTTATGTAGTATTCGAAATGAAAGATGTTGTTCCACAATGGTCTAATGGTACAATTACTTATCAAATAATCTTATTTGATAATGGAGATATTGAATTTATCTACCAAGATCTATCAGGATTAACTGATATCTGGGGAAGTAATGATACAAAGCGTCTATGGTTAGCAATTGAAGATAGAGCTCAACAAGATGCAATGTTAATACATGAGTATGATTGGGAATCTGAAAAATATTTCTTTGAGCCATTTGAAAATGTAAGTGTTAGAGTTTATCACCCAGGTACTGAATTAGCAACAGATTTCTCTGTTACTGAAGGTTTAATTAGCCCAGGTGAATCTATGGCGATTGATTTCTCTGTTACAGCAACAAATGTATTAGATGGAATAAATATTCAAAGAGTAGGTATTGTAAGTAATGACCCTTCTAATCCATTAAAAGTCTTCACAATCAAGACAACTGTGGATGAAGGTACAATGGAAGATTTATCAGTTAGTACTGAAGAGTTAAACTACGGTCAAATTTTCTTAGATAATCCTCGAGATTTACAAGTGACGTTATTGAATTCAGGTACAAAATCATCTGTAATTGAGTCAATTACTTTAGCAAATGGAAACTTTATTGTTGATAGAGTAGATGCAGAAGTAAAACCTAAGCATACTGTAAATATCAATGTAACTATGCCTGCTGATGCATTAGGTGCAGTTTCTGATGTAATGACAATTACAAATGCTAATGGAGATGTATATACTGTAAACCTTTCAGGTGAAGTAATTAATCCTCCTGCTATTTCTCTAGATCAAACTCCTCTAGAGTTTAACTTAGATGTGGGTGATCAAACTACTACAACAATCACTGTTTCTAATGGTGCAGGAGGTTCTACACTAGACTTCATTCCTCAAGCTACAACTTGGTTCTATCCGACTCCAATGGCTGAAGCTTCTAATACAATCAGAGATTTTGTATATACTCAAAAGGACAATAAAACAGTTCTAGCTGGAGGTGTTGATGATGCTGCTCCTAAATTTAAGTGGGAAAACGCTTACACTGAAGGTCAAAAAATTGAGTTTACTCAACCTTTCGAAAGCCAAGAATTCCAGTTACCTTATCCTATCAAATTCTATGATAAAGAATACGATAAGATCTATTTAACTGATTATGGTATTGTAGGTTTTGAACCAATAGATTACTTAAGATTTGGTAATGCAATTGGTACTCAAGGTGATGATATGGATAATTTCATTGCTGTAATGTTTACACAATTAATTTCTCTTCCAGACGATTATGATCCAACTCCAAATAAGGGTCTTTATGTTCATCATGATGACGAGAAAATCGTAATCTCATACAGAAGATACCAACGTGTATTTGCATTATTTGGAGGTTTTGTAAACGCTCAGGTAATTCTTTACAAAGATGGTAATATCAAACTTCAATATACTACTGATAACCAAAATGGTGTTGACTTCTGGTCGCCAAACCTTGCTATCGGTATGGAAAATGAAGATGCTAGTAACTATAATAATGTAGCTTCTTATGTAAGTTTCATTGAAGACAAAGCGGTTGTTGAATTTGCTCCTGCAAGAAAAATGACTTTAGCTCCAGGTGAGTCTAAGGATATTGAATTTACTGTAGATGCAAGAAGATTATTAGGTGGTACTTACTCTACTGATATTGAATTCCAAAACTTAACTCCAGGTATGGAAGATATTTCAGTTCCAGTAACATTAAATGTATCAGGTGCTGCTGAAGGTGCATTCTCTACTGAAGAAATCAGTTATGTTGATTATATTATTGATGGTACAGAAGCTGTAAATGAATTTACTTTTATGAACAACGGTTCGGATAATTTCAATATTTCTTCATTAAGTACTGAAGGTATGGGTAACGTAACTGTTGAATTTGAAGTAATTTTCAATAATCCATTCTTAGGACCAATGGTTGATTGGGTACCAATCGAATACTTTGCTGACGAAGTAAACTGGGGTTCAGTATCAGATGTAATTGTACCATCTGAAAGTATGAAATTTAGAGTTAGATTCACTCCAAGTATTGATAACCCAAGTTTCACAGATAAGTTCATCGTTACAGATGTAGATGGAAATGCGGTTGAATTACCAATTTCATTGACTTCAGTATTACCTCCAACTTTAGGTTTAAATGGTGATGATATTTATATAAATGCAGATACAAGAGAGCATACTTCTTCTCATACTTTTGAAGTATCAAATGCAGAAGGGTTATCTACTCTTACATACGAAATCGTTGTAGATTTCTTAAGAACTGCAAAAGCTCAAGCAACTGAAACATTATCTTCTTTCTTCTCTACAGACAACGAATTAGCAGTTGAAACAAAATCAGCTCCAATCGTAGCAACTAAGAGTACTAATGAAGAAGTATACTATGAATACTTAAATTATGATGAGGAAGAAGCTCCATTAAATTTCATTGGTTTCAATGGTGGTATCTTTACTTCAGCTACTGGTTTCCATGCTCCAGTAGAAGGTATGGAATTATCACACGTACAAACTTGGTATAGACCATTAGGTATTGATAATGGTAGAATTACTGTTAATGTATTGGCTGGTTCAGATATTGAAACTGCAAGAGTTTTACATACTGAAACTTTCACTACTGAGTCATCTAAAGATGATGAGAATGGTAAATTAGAAACATTTGAATTGAGCGAAACGCAATTCATTTATCCTAATGAGAAATTCTACATTGCATTTACTTATGAGGTTGGTTTATCTTATCCTCAAGGTATTGTAAACTTAGGTGAAACAGTTCCTGGTGCTTTCTATATTCCTTCACAAGATGGTTGGTTTGACATTTCGACTGATCCAAACTTCTCGACAATTGGATGGATGACTAGAGCAGCGTCAATGACTGCAGCTGATAAACCTTGGTTAATTTTAGATAGTTACTCAGGTGAATTAGAAGAAGGTGCTACAGCAACTATTACTGCTGATATTGATGCAATGAATATTACAGAAGATTCAGTTTCAGCAATTGTAAAAGTTATGTCAAATGACCCATTCTCAAATGGTGAATCATTAGAGATCTCAGTTATAAATAACCAAGCTCCTCACTTCAATGATGTGCCAATGTATGTTGATGCAGTGGAAGGTATCGAATCAATGATTCAATTAAATATTGAGGACCTTGAAATGGATACATACACTATCGAAACTGTAGGTTTATCTTCAGTAGGTGGTGAGTTAATGAACAGTGAAGAAAATGGAGATTACATTGTAATGACTCCAGATTTCGAAGCAGAAGGTGAGCATATGATTACTGTTACTGTAACAGATGAGCATGGTGCGACTAGAACAATCGAAATTATTGTTACTGTAGCAAATGGTAATAGATTACCAACTGGTATCGATATGGAAGATCTTTCATTAGAAGTAGGTAGCTTACCTTATCATATTGATCCAACAACAATCTTCGCAGATGAGGATGATGTTGAATTAAGCTATGCTATTTCAGCTGTTGATTCTGATGTTGTGTTAGTTGGATATGCTAATGGTAACTTTACAATCGTTCCAATTTCAGTAGGTAACTCAGAAGTTACTTTAACTGCAATGGATAGCGATGGTGGTAGCGTTGCTGTAACATTCAATACTGAAGTAATTGCTGAGCAAGTAACTAGTATTGATCCTGAATTAGCCGCTGCTGCTAATTTAAGCAACTATCCTAACCCAGTACTTAACTCTACTACATTCAGTTTCTCGACAACTGAGATTGCAGAGGCAAGTATCATGGTTTACAATATGAATGGTCAATTGTTAGATACAATTTCTGTTGGAAAAGTTTCTAATGGTAATCATAAAGTTTCTTACGAAACAGCTTCATTACAATCTGGTGTTTATGTTTACACACTTATCTTAAACGGTAAAGTTGTAGCATACAGCAAATTCGTGAAGTAATAAAATAGATGAATATTTATAAGGGTTGTTCCATTTTGGAGCAACCCTTTTTTTTGTTATTTACTTTTTCAAACTATTTTTTTATCCCTAAAAACATCGTTTTTAATATCCATACAGCTGTTTTTTTACTCTTTTGAAAAAAAATAAAAATATTTTGAGTACAACTTTACTATTCCTCCCTTTCTATGAATGACACTGTATTAAAGCAGTAACTTGAAACAACAAAATCTATTTTAACTCTTAAAAGACAAAAGAAATGAAACTTAGAAATATTGCTATCGGCTTATCAGCATTCACTTTAATGACTGCTTGTAATGAACTTCAAAATACATCAAATACTGAAGCTGATTTTACTTTAAATGAAGTAACTGAAGAGGTAGAAGGTTTATCTATCAATTTAGAAGTAAAGGAGTATACGGACAATCTAACAGAAGATGCTCTAGAAAGAGGTTTGACTTCCAATTACATTTCAAATGCAAGAACTACAGGTTCAGAAGAAAGAACTAAAAAAGGAAAAGGAGAATGTGGAAAGAGATTCCATGTGAGACATTATATGGATTGTGCTGAAATTACTAAAACAGAAGAAGGAGATACCAAAACTGTTGTAATTGACTTTTCAAATGGAGCATGTGAAAGTAAAGATGGTGAAACAGTATCAGGGATTGTTACTGAAGTTCATACAAGAACAGAGGGAAGTGTAAGTCACTCTTCTACATTTGAAGATTTTACTGAAAATGGTAAAGTAGTGAACGGAACAGTAAGTATGAATGGTACAATGGAGTTTGAAGAGATGAATGAAGAAGAAAGAAGAAGACCGCGTCCTACATCATCTGATATTACGAAATCTGTCAATTTATCATTGTCATTTGCAGCTACTGATACTACAGAAGCTTATACTGAACAAATTTCTCGTACTGTAGAAGAAGAAATGCTAGATGGTGTGAAAACAATCTCTGGAACATTAACAGTAACTAGTTCTTTGGAAGGAGAAAGCTTTACAACAGAAATCACTGAACCGCTAACCATCAATCCAAGGTGTGGAGAAAGTAAACCTGTATTTGCTCCAATTTCGGGTGTTGAAGTAATGACAAAAGGGGATGAAACAATCACAATCAATTATGGTGATGGAACTTGTGATTTCTTGGTAGATATCACACTTTCAGATGGAACTACAGAGACTATTGATCTTAAAGAAGCATATGATGAATATGGTTTTAAAGGAGTAGTCAAAGGAAAAAAAGGAGGAAGAAAATAAACTTTAGAGTACACAGTAACATATAGAATAGTTGAATAACTTTTAATAGAGAAGTTGTCATGCAGTAAGGACGTCACTTTGTGGGGTCCTTACTTTTTTTATTAATATCAAAACACAAAAAAGGCATCCTAAAAAAGGATGCCTTAAAGTTTATATGATAACCTGAATTGGTCGAATTAGTATGTGCTTTTGATTGCAGCAACCTCGTTGATACGTTGCTGGGCAATATCGATAGCAACTTCTTGAGCATTTTTGCCCGTTGCTTCCGATTGCTCGAATACTTTTAAGGTCTGATCATAAACAAACTCACATTTGTTCCATGACCAATCTTTTGTTGTTTTAATCACTTCAGCGTAAACGTTGATCACACCACCTGAATTGATTAGGAAATCTGGAGCATAAAGAATACCTTTTTGTTTCACTAAATCACCATGAATTTTTTCATTGGCCAATTGATTATTTGCACAGCCAGCAATGATAGAACATTTTAAACGCTCTAAAGTTTCATCGTTTACTGTAGCACCAAGTGCACAAGGAGAATAGATATCAACATCAAGGTCATAGATCTCATCCAATGCGACTCCTTTAATACCATATTTATTGACTACATCTTTTACGCGATCTTCATAATAATCCGATACGTAAATCTCACAACCTTCTTTTACAAGGTGCTGAATGATGTATTCTCCAACGTGACCTGCACCTTGAATAGAAACTTTCTTTCCTGCAAGGCTATCAGAACCAAATTGTTTTTTAGCAGCAGCTTTCATACCCATATATGTAGTGTAAGCTGTAAAAGGAGAAGGATCACCTAAACCACCTCTAGTTTCAGGCATTCCACTCACATAAGAAGTTTCCGCGGCGATATGTTCCATATCATTTGCGTTCATTCCTACATCCTCTGCTGTAATATATTTTCCATTAAGGTTTTTAAGAAAACGTCCGTAAGCCCTTAACATGCCTTCAGATTTATGTTTTCTTGCATCCCCAATAATCACGGCTTTACCACCACCAAGGTTCAGTCCAGCAATAGAATTTTTAAATGTCATGCCTCTTGATAAACGTAAGGCATCATTTGCGGCTTGCGCTTCATTCTCATACATCCACATTCTAGTACCACCAAGTGCAGGTCCTAAAACGGTGTTATGAATAGCAATAATAGCTTTTAAGCCAGTTGATTTCTCATGGCAGTAAACCACTTGCTCGTGTCCCATGCTAGAGACTTCTTCAAATATTGAGATATCTTCCATTACTATACTTTGTTGCTTTTGATTATTCTTTGGAAATTTAATGTGATGGCAATTTACATTTTCAAAATAGTATTGCAAGTCCGAAGAAGGCAAAGTAAATTATAAGAGTTTACAAAATATTATACTTTATATTTGATAATTTTTAATTTATATAGATTATTATGAAATAAATTCATTTAAAATTTAGAATATTCTATTGATTTCTAAAATTCTTATTTTTTTTATAAAAAATGCATTTAATTACGATTTCTAAGAAATTTAAATGAATTTAAAGAATAGAAATCTTTACTTCTTTTCATGGATTTATAGGTTCTAAAGCTTATAAATTAAAACATTCAATGCATTTTTGTATTTCAATAAGACCTATTAGGAAGCCTAATGAAAAATATTGTATTTTAATAGGTACTAAATAAGAACTAGAAATATTAAAGTTATAAATTACGCTTTAGATTAATTTCTATTGAGAATAACTCATTTATCAGTGAAAAAAGAACAAAAAACAGGACAAATATTTGATGGAGAAGTACTCTCAAGAATGACGCAATTCTTAAACCCTTACCTCAAATATTTTTTCTTTCTCGTTTTCTTAACCATATCTCTAGGTGTTTTAGCACCAGCAAGACCTTATTTGATCCAATACACAATTGATAACTTTATCGTTGTCAATGATATGCCTGGACTAAATAAGATGGTCATCATTTTGATTGCAGTTCAGTTGCTACAAGCTTTAGTGCAGTTTTGTCACACTTATTTATCGGGATGGTTAGGACAATATATTGTCAAAGATATGCGTGTGCAGTTGTATGAACATATCTTGAAATTAAAGCTTAAATTTTACGACAATACACCTATTGGACGATTAGTGACAAGAGCTGTATCGGATATAGAGACTTTATCGGAAGTATTTACCAATGGCGTAGCAGCAATGTTGGGGGATATTTTACAGTTACTTTTCATTTTTGGTGTAATGCTTTATACCGACTGGAGATTGACATTAATAAGTTTATCTGTCTTACCACTTCTTTTGTTCTCAACTTACGTTTTCAAAGAGAAAATTAAAGTAGCTTTTGGTGATGTAAGGAATGCTGTATCTAATTTGAATACTTTTGTTCAAGAGCATATCACAGGGATGAATGTCGTACAATTATTTAGTGCTGAAAAAAGAGAACAAGAGGCATTTCAAAAGATCAATAAAGAACACAGAGATGCTAATATCAGTACTGTATTGTACTATTCTATCTATTATCCAGTAGCAGAAGTTATTGCGGCTTCGGGTACAGGTTTATTAGTTTGGTGGGGAGCACACAGTGTCTTGGATGGATATGCAACGATAGGTACTTTGATTGCCTTTATCATGTATATCAACTTATTCTTTAGACCGATCAGAATGATTGCCGATCGATTCAATACATTACAAATGGGGATTGTTTCTTCAGATAGAATATTAAAATTATTGGATGATGATAGTGTAATTTCAAATGAAGGAACTTACACAACGGATCACATTGATGGTAATTTAGAATTCAAGAAAGTATGGTTTGCTTATAAAGAGGAAGACTATGTATTAAAGGACATTTCCTTTAAAGTTAATCATGGTGAATCTGTAGCATTAGTAGGTGCAACGGGTGCAGGAAAGTCTTCTATTATTAATTTGATCTCAAGATTTTATGAAATTAATAAAGGAAGTATCTGCGTAAACGGTAGAGATGTAAAGTCTTATGATTTATATAATCTAAGAAAACATATTGGTGTTGTATTACAAGATGTATTCTTATTCTCTAGTTCAATTAGAGAAAACATTACTTTAGGTGATAAGTCTATTACTGATCAACAAATCTTGGAAGCAGCAGAATTGGTAGGTGCAAAATCATTTATCGATAAACTTCCTGGAGGATTAGATTATGAAGTAATGGAAAGAGGATCGACATTATCCGTTGGACAAAGACAATTGCTGTCGTTTGTAAGAACAATGGTTTATGATCCTAAAATTATCATTTTGGATGAAGCAACTTCTTCGGTAGATTCAGAAACAGAAGCATTAATCCAAGAAGCAATTAAGTCTATGATGAAAGGAAGAACGAGTATCGCTATCGCCCATAGATTAGCAACAATTCGAAATGCAGACAACATCATTGTACTTGATAAAGGTGAAATCAAAGAGAGTGGAAGTCATGAAGAGTTACTGAAACACAAAGGTTTCTATTCAAGATTATATGAAATGCAGTACAAAGAAGTTGAAGACGTTAATTGATATTGACATTTAGTCTTTGTATCTTTGCGATGTAACAAACAATTTAATATTACAACCATGGAATTGAGTTCAATTTTATTATTCGGTATGCCTGGTAGTTTCGAATGGGTAATTATCGGTTTGGTAGTTCTTTTGCTTTTTGGTGCAAAGCGTATTCCTGAACTTGCACGTGGTTTGGGTAGTGGTATCAGAGAATTCAAGGATGCAAAAAACCAGATCTCTGAAGAATTGGAAAAAGGCATCAAGGACGAAGACAAAAAGGAAGAAAAATAACCAATTGTCATATATCTTGATATATTTTTAATGAAATGTATTTTTCGTTAAATATTTCGTAATAACCGAGAGAAGTTTATCTTTGTCATTAGAAAAGGTAAACTTCTCTTTTTTTATGGAGTTTACTAAGAGTAGACTTCTATGAAAGTGCTTACTCAAAAACTGTCTAACAAAACGAACATTAAAAATGTATAAAGCATTTAAAGATATAAAAGAGGCTTTAAAAGGTGGAAAAACATCTTGTGTTGCCTTAGTAAAAGACTACTTATTACGAATTGAAGAGAAGAAACATCTGAATGTTTGGAATGAAGTTTATGCCGATGAAGCTATAAAACAAGCCGAAATTGTTGATGAAAAACTTCAAAATGGTACTGCGGGAAGACTTGCAGGTATGGTAATAGGGTTAAAAGATGTTATAGCTTATAAAGATCATGGACTACAGGCATCTTCAAATATGCTAGATGGATATGTCTCTCCTTTTAATGCGACAGCAACAGAACGAATTCTAGCTGAAGATGCTATCATCATTGGTAGACAAAGTTGTGACGAATTTGCCATGGGTTCATCAAATGAAAACTCTGCATTTGGTCCTGTGAAAAATAATATTGACGAAACAAGAGTACCAGGTGGTTCTTCAGGAGCCTCTGCAGTTGCTGTTTCAGATGATCACTGTCTCGTTTCATTAGGTTCGGATACAGGTGGATCTGTTCGTCAACCTGCTGCATTTACAGGTACTGTTGGTTTAAAACCAACGTATTCTCGTATTTCAAGATGGGGACTGATTGCTTATGCTTCTTCTTTTGATACAATTGGTGTAATTGCCAATAATGTTCCTGATGCTTCTTTAGTATTAGAGATTATTGCCGGTCAAGATGAACAAGATGCTACAGTAGCTCAAGAAGAAGTACCTAGTTATACTGCAACGGTAGAAGAAAAGCCAACGAAGAAATTAAAGGTGGCTTATATTAAAGAAACAGTAGAAAGTGAACATCTTAATAAAGATATAGCAGAGAAGACATTTGCAAAAATTGAAAAATTAAGAGCAGAAGGTCACGAGGTGGAAGCAATTGAATTTCCTTTATTAGATTATCTTTTGCCTACTTATTATATCTTAACAACCGCTGAAGCGAGTACTAACTTAGAACGTTTTGATGGAGTTCGCTATGGTTATAGAACAAAAGATCAAGTAGATCTAGAAGGCTTATATAAAAAATCTCGTTCTGAAGGGTTTGGGGATGAAGTGAAGAGAAGAATTATGTTGGGTACTTTTGTACTTTCAGCAAGTTATTACGATGCTTACTTCTCAAAAGCTCAAAAAGTAAGAAGACTAATTAAAGAATCTACAGAAAAAATACTTTCTGAATATGATTTTATTTTGATGCCAACTACATCTACACCTTCTTTTGAAATCGGTAAATATGGGGAGAATAATCTCTTAGAATTATATTTGGGAGATTTATATACCGTACATGCTTCATTGGCAGGGTTACCAGCGATTTCTATTCCAAATGGAGAAGATAAAGAGGGTTTAACGATAGGTCTTCAAGTAATGGCAAATCGTTTTGAAGAAGAAAAGATGTTGCAGTTCTCGCATTATTTGCAAGAATTATAAAACATAAACATTACATTAATAGATTCCATGTAAAAGCCCAAGGTTTAACGATCTTGGGCTTTTCATTTTACATCGAATATTGTTGAATAACTTCTATGAGTTGTACTGTTTCTTTAAAGTCAATCTCTTGATATGTTTTAATAATCACATTTTTTGAATTAGGAACCCATTCAACTTTAAATCGGGAATTGATTTCAGTGATTTTCTTACTTAGTATTTCAAGAGAATTCGTATAATTTTGAATTAAAAATACTGCATGTAACTCACTTACTTCTATCACAGTATTTTCAATTTCTCTATCAATTGAAATATTGATTGTATAGTAAAGCGTATTGTTATTAATGCTGATAATATCATCTACATTTAATCCGTTTGATTTTTCATAAAAAGATATATTCTCAATAGATTTTTCTAGAGGATCTAAGTAAGATTCAATAACATTAGGCTCTTTTATTATCGTGAAATTTTCGATAAAATAATTGAGAAGCTTCAAGTATTCTTGTTCAGAAATGGGATTATCCTTTATGAAATCATCCGATTTAAGTATATACTTTTCTTCAAACAACTTTTGTTGCACCTCTTCTAAAGTTTCAGAAAAGTCAATATCATCTACACTGAATGATTCTCTTGTAGTATTATCATGAAAGGTTTCAACTTTTAATTTTTCTCTTAACTCTTCTCCTTTCTTTTTTTCCACATTAGAAGAGAATCTTTTATATAAGAATACAAAAAGAATTATTAAACTAAAGACGCCGAATAAATAGAAGTAAAATGTCATATTGATATGTTTATGAATTATGTATTGCTAAAAATATAAAATTCATTAAAGTTTTCCATCAATATTATACTGTGAGAAAAAATCCCAGAGTAAATCAGCTGTAGTTTTACCGTTATAATCTAGTTTAAACCAGACATGTTCTCCACCATTAATTTTATATAATTCTACAGATGCCCCATTATTTCCATCAGAATAAGTATACTTATCAATAGAAGCATGTGAATTATCTACATTTTCACTTGAAGTTTGATTGAAATCGGTCCAATAGTCCACTACATTAACGATAGACGTTAATCCAAAACTACCATTGTAAGGTACTACATTATCTTGTGTGCCATGTAAAATAATAATAGGTGTAGGATGAGAAGGTGTGCAGTCATTATAGCTTTCATCTAACATTGTACCCGATATAGAGCCAACAGCAGCAAAAAGGTCACTTTTAAAACAGGCCAATGCAAAAGACATAAAACCACCATTTGAATACCCACAAGCATAAACTTTTTTGGTGTCAATAGAATAAGTATCAGAAATTTCTTGAATTAGTGCTTCAATAAATCCAAAATCATCAACACTTGATTTATTGTCTTTGGAAGTGAGACCTGCATTCCAATGTGGCCAACCTTCTAAATCTGTATCCTGAGGATAAACCAATATAAAATTTTCTTCATCCGCTTTTGTTTTCATATCATTATAGGAAATAAAATCAGCAGCTTCTCCTCCATAACCATGAAAATTAAAAAGAAGAGGTACCGCAGTAGTTTCATCATAACCTTCAGGAACATATAAAATATATTCTCGATTAATCTGATCATGTTCCAACGAAAAGGAAATTTGACCAATTATTGGACTTTCTATTTCATCCAAAGTAGGAGGAACTTCTTCAGTACAAGAACATATACTGAAAAGACAAAAACTGAAAAGTGTAAAAAATGAATAAAAGAGATGCTTTGATTGAAAAAATAATGAGTTGTTCATAGCTTGAATAGTTAGAGATTGTAAACTAGTTTATTGAAAATCTGATACTTATGAAAATTTACGAGCTATGAAATTATTTTCAAAATACTTCAAGAATATTTTAATGTGATAAAATGAAATCACTTTGAATAATACAAATACATATAATAGACAGTAATAATTTTATATTTTTTTTCAATAGTGTCCTAAACGTTTTCATTTTCTGAAAAAATGCACGTTTAAGCTATTATTATTGTATAAAATCATTCAATATTAAAATAAATCC
>NZ_JBSWYJ010000059.1:0-28510 GCF_056161045.1 Flammeovirga sp. AWQ4_249 | reverse complement strand
GTGTGAGAATATGTTTTTTTTATGCAACTCAAAGTTAATTGAGATACTTAAACTTTTCTCACACTTTTTTAAACGTTTAGGACGCTATTGACGTTCAATACTAAATTAAACGTCTATTTTATGTTTAGTTATTTATATAACTTATTGTATTTTTTTTCTGCAAGCTCAAGTATTGGTGATAAGTGATCTTCCATGATTTGTTGTGCTTTCGCTTCATCTCCTTTCTTGATTGCTTCAAATAAGTTTCGATGTTCTTCGATTGCTTTCACTCTACTTCCATCATCACAAACTCTTTCTTTCTCAAAGTGTTTTAAGATATCAGGAGTGATTGTCATTAATAAACTTTTGAGCGTAGTGTTTTTAGAACATCTACTTAAAGAAAGGTGGAACATAAAATCCTTTTCAGAGATGCAATCCAGATTTTGTTCGACAGCATCTTCATATTCTTTCAAAGCTTTTGCTACAAATTCTAGGTCTTCTTCTGTTCTTCTTTTTGCTGCTAAACCCGCAATTTTCACTTCCAGTAATACTCTTGTCTCTATTAAAGAGAAAAAATCATTGTTGTCAATTTCTAATATATTGGTGATCAGTCCTTCTAAAGCTTTTGTTCCTAATCCTACGACTACAGTACCACTTTGTGGCTGCGTTTTAAGCAAACCAAAGAACTCCATTTTCTTTAATGCTTCACGTACGTGACTTCTACCTACACCCAACTGTTCACTCAACTTTCTTTCTGGAGGTAGTGTATCATTAGGCTTTAAAACACCTAATTCAATCATTTCTTTTAGTTTTCGAATTATGATACTTGATGGTTTTTCCATCTGTATCTTTTCCATTTCTATTTCCATTGTATCAACAGGATTTCAAATGAATATATTTTAATGCTTCGTCAGCTTTAGTTATCGAGATGACAAAAATAATCTGTTTGTTGATCATTTTCATTAAGTCACAAAATTAAATAGATTTATTCAATTGAGAAATTAATCTAAAATTTATTCTTAATAAAAAGATGCAGTATTGGGTTAATATTAATTCAACGCCAAATATTAATTTTTTAATATACACTTTTTATAGTTATTCTTCAATACCAATCCTTATTTTTTCTATTCTAACGTTCATTTTTAAGGTAAATAAAGGGGTTGTTCTACCAATTCTAAAAAACAAAATGCTTCCTCTTAAATAGTATTTTAAAAGGAAGCATTTTCATGTCAGTCTTTCTTATTCCCTCTTTATTATTGACAAATTAATTTTGCCGAATCAGAGGCACCGTTTTGATCGATGGCTCTTAGAATATAAGTTCCTTTCGAAAGATTTAAATGTAACATTTGGCCACTTCCAGAAATGATTTTTTGACCCATCAAATTATAAATAGTGTATTCTACGTTAGTAGAAAAATCAACATTCACAATTCCTGTTGATGGATTGGGATATACTTTTTGAAAAAGGAATACTTTATCATTTTCAATTGAAAGCGGTTGATTTTCTGTTATCACTTCCAATATTTCTGATTCTTCTGATAAATGACCCGCACCATCTTCTGCTCTGACCATTACTTCATATTCCGTATTTAACGTTAAATTTTCTACATCAAAAGAGAAAGTTTCACCATTCAGTTGAGCGATCATATCGAACTCTTCAATACCTTTTATTCTTAAAAAAACATAGTAAGCAGTAATTCCATTTAATGAATTAGATGGACGCCAACCTAAGGTAAATGATGATGAAGTAATTTGTGTAGCAACAAGATCTTCTACTTGATTTGGTCGATCAGTTAATTCTACATCTTTATCTCTAGTTGTTACCATTAATACATTTGATTTCACAGAAGTATTGCCTGCACCATCGAAAGCTTCTACTTCAAAAGTATATTCTGTTGAGGTAGATAAACCACTCACTTTGTATGAAGTTGACGTTACCTCTTGAATTTTAATACCGTTTTGGTAAATATTGTATCCTAATACACCAATATTATCTTCTGAAGCAGTCCAGCTTAAAGCAACATTTGTTCCTTGAATATCTATTGCAGACAAATCCATAGGTTGTGTTGGTGCTTCAAAATCAGCCTGATCTTCAGCAGTCACGGTCAGGTAAGAAGGCATAGAATAAAATAACGCTGTACTTGAACTACTTTTTCTAAACTGATGACCAATTTCTACTTCCAATAATTTTCCACCCGAAAGATCAGACTTGTTGATGACATACTGTCTTTCTTTGATCAATTCTTCATCCTTTCCTTCTAATTTTACTCTATACGTATAATCTTTTGGAGAGATGATTTTTGGCTCATTATCATACAATTCACCTGTTAATACGGGCTCATCCCATGATACTGTCACAGTAGTTTCATCATTAGATTGGATTCTTAATTTAGCAGGATTAATGATAGGCAAAATTTCCTGTTTTGGAGCATAAATAAATTTCGCAATTTTAATATCTGGATACGCCATAAAAATTTCAATTTCATTAATGCCTGATTTTAGCATTGGACCATTGTTATTTCTAATTTGATATCCTACTAATATCCATTGCCATTGTCCTACTAAGTCACCAGAAATTCTTGAACCAAAGGCACTACCATATTCACCAGCTGTTCTTTTATCTACATCAATACCGTTTACGTTACCGTATATTTCACCAGCATCTTTTCCACCTTGTTGTACCAATGCCCATAGGAAACCTGTTTGTACTTCAGGCATACTGATTTGATAAGAAATTCTAGGTGATTTCATTCGTTCAGAAGATACTCTATTTGAATTATTTAAAGTATCTGTATTTTCAATATAAATATATCTACCCACTTCTTCATCTGCATCAATCAACCATTTTTGACCTGCAAAAGCATCGGTTCCTGGTAGATTTGCCACAAAATCAACAGCGTCAAATTGATAAATACCATTTTCATCTGCCATATGAATAATATCTTGATAATCACCCTCAGGGTTCTGTACAACTTCTGTTGTCGTAACCTCTACAGAAATTGAGTTTTCTGAAATGTTCCCCGATGTATCATAAGCTTTGACAGCAAAAGTATACATTGTTTCAGCTTCCAATCCTTCTACTGTATATGTTGTTGCGTCATTTACGGTTACCGATAATTCATTACCATCTTGAATGATTTTGTATCCAGCTACACCTACATTATCTGAGGATGCTTCCCAAGTCAGTGTTATTGAATTACTTGTAATTTCTGAAGCCACAAGATTCAATGGAGTTGTTGGTGCTTCAGTGTCTGTTTCTACTTCACCTTCTGGTTGAGTTGTAGCATCAATATTGATTTCTCCCTCAAGAGAAAAGGTTGCTAAATTGGATGAAGAATTTTTTCTAAACTCGTGCCCAACTTTTAATCCTAAAGTAGAAGGTTCACCAAGTTCTGCTATTGGAATTTGTATTGTTCTCGTTGTAATATCGGCAGCATACACTTCTCCATCTAAACTCACCTCATAGAAATATGATTTTGGATCAATTATCACTTCATCAAAACCATATAATTCACCTGTCAAGGTAGGTTCTTCCCAAGCAATTGTGATGTTTGTACCATCATTTGCTGACACCATTGGCGTAGGTTGATCAATGATCATATTGATCTTTTGTTCTGGTGTGAAAGCAATTTTAGCAATCTTAATATTTGGGCGAGATTTGAACAATTCAATTGTATTAATACCAGCTTGTTTTACTGCATCATTCACTTGATTATTCAACAAAATCCATTGCCATTGCCCTTGCATCTGTTCTGAAATTCTAGATTTTGCAGGATCTCCAAATTCACCTTCTGCTCTTTCATCCAAACAAAGATCATTTACATTCACATAGATTCTACCTTTATCTTTTCCGCCTTCATTTACTAAAGCCCACACAAACCCTTTTTGTGCTTCTTCTCCAACATCAATTTGATACACCAATGATGGACCTAAGTGCCTATCTGCAGAAACTTCATTTCTATTTTCATCAGAAGTATTGGCTAAATACATATAGTCTCCAATAACTTCATCTGAACCTTGAATCCATGACTCAGTTCCATCGACTCCTGTTCCTTCTTTATTTTCAAAAAATGCTGTTGCAGAAAATACAAACACACCATTTTTATCAGCTATATGTGGATCGGGAACATCAATTGGTTCTTTCTCCTCTTCAATACCTTCAGAGGTTGCTTCAATTTGTATTACACCTGGAAGTGAATAGGAATCAAAATTTGAAGAACTGTTTTTTCTAAATTCATGACCAACTTCTACACTTAAAAGCATTGGTTCAGAAAGATCTGTAACAGCCACTTGAATCTCTCGAGCTGAAATATTTTCTCCTAAAATCATCTCCCCTAATTTGACAGTATAGAAGTATGATTTTGGATCAATTATCACTTCATCAAAACCATATAATTCACCTGTCAAAGTAGGCTCATCCCATTTAATTGTAAGGTTTGCACCATCATTTACAGCTACATAAGGTGTAGGTTGATCAATGATCATATTGATCTTTTGTTCTGGTGTGAAAGCAATTTTAGCAATCTTAATATTTGGGCGAGATTTGAACAATTCAATTGTATTAATACCAGCTTGTTTTACTGCATCATTCACTTGATTTTTCAACAAAATCCATTGCCATTGCCCTTGCATCTGTTCTGAAATTCTAGATTTTGCAGGATCTCCAAATTCACCTTCTGCTCTTTCATCCAAACAAAGATCATTTACATTCACATAGATTCTACCTTTATCTTTTCCACCTTCATTTACTAAAGCCCACACAAACCCTTTTTGTGCTTCTTCTCCAACATCAATTTGATACACCAATGATGGACCTAAGTGCCTATCTGCAGAAACTTCATTTCTATTTTCATCAGTAGTATTGGCTAAATACATATAGTCTCCAATAACTTCATCTGAACCTTGAATCCATGACTCAGGTCCATCGACTCCTGTTCCTTCTTTATTTTCAAAAAATGCTGTTGCAGAAAACACAAACACACCATTTTTATCAGCTATATGTGGATCAGGAGCATCTATTGGCTCTTCTTCTGATGCCGCAAAAGTAAAGTCAACTTTCGCTGATCTACCAAGGATATCTTCAGAGCTATTTTTTCTCTTAAAATGCATTTGTTGTATTGACAATACATTGTCCCCTTCAATCATATCTGATTTATTAATGCTGATTGAATTCTCTGTGAATTGTATTGGCATTTCAAGGGTAGGTTCATCTGTAATCGCGGCTCCATTTAAGGCAACAACAAATGAAGGTGCATAAGCTCTTTCCGTGTTGTTATCTTGTTCCATCACAAAACCTGTTTTGGATGCTTCATCCCAAGAAATTGTCATAGTATTTTCATCTTCACTCGTCACCGCAATATTACTTACTTTATCTAAAACGGGGAATACTTCCTCAGATTCAGCAATGATAACTCCTCCAATTTCAATGTCATTTCTATAGCTATAAATACGAATTGTATTCGTACCCTCAAGCATTATACTTTCTAGGTTATTTCCCATCTTTACCCATTGCCATACTCCCTCTGCTCCAATTCTTGGACGAACAGGGTCAAAGGTTTCGGTTGAACGATCATCTATACAATGATCATTAATAGAGATAAATAATCTTCCATTACTAGTTGAGGGAGCTTTAAGCAAAACCCAAGTAAAAAAGCTTTCTGCTGTAGCATTAAATTCATAAGATACAGATGTACCATAATTTGGTGATGCTGGATCATCCGCTTCTGCCTCTAAATTATCTCCTGTAGGAACAAGTACACTTCCATAAGGAGCAGTCGCATCTTCTTTGATTTCCCAAGGTGTATTTGCAGCATAAGTACCCGCACCTTCGTGATAGGTTACTCCCTCTGCAATATTGATAAATATATTCCCCTCACTGTCAGGAGAAAATTGAGCAAATAAATTACCCACAGTCAATGCTGTAAGTATAATTGCTCCAAGCATGATTTGTAAAGTTTTTGTCTTCATTTCTTTTATACTCTAATTAGTAAGTCTCAATTAATTCGATCGATTGAACTGCCACCTCTCCATATGCTCCTTCAGGTTCATCTTGATCGTAGTTAGATTTGAATTGGGATAAAAATTTGGAAGATTGTGTATAACAACCCACTTTGAAATAGCCTGTTTGATCTATTGAAGTCCAAATTTTTGAAAAGGTTTGTTGATTTTCAAGATTCTTAATATTACAAGTAATATCACCATCATCAACAATCACTTCTATCTCCAATAGTTGCCCTAATTCATAATCTATGTTTGTTACTTCTGTAAAATCTTCATTGTAATAAATATGCAAACCTCGTGATGAAGTAGAATATTGTACTCTTAAGGGTTCATCTTCCGGTCCATGAATTTGTGTCATACAAACTTCAGGTTTAACAACAGGAAGATGAGTTACACGTAGTACCGTTTTTAAGTACTGATAATTGTGCATTGACCAATAATTATTTCCACCACCTACTCTTTGTCTTAATTCACATCTAGGATATTTAGAGCCTCTTGTGGTTGCACCTGCACAATGACCTCTAAAGATTACTTCATTGTCTTTGGCAAAAAAATAGGGTCTATATTCATAATCTATTAGTTCTTCATCATGAATTTCCAATGGTGAATTATAGCGATCATCTACATGATTAATATATGTATTGTCATTCCCATCTTTATCTACCGGCAATGTTACTTTCCAGTCGACTAATGAAGGAATAATATCTGTTGGCTTTTCACCATCTGTAGGTTCTTCTTCCTCTTCTTTTGTAAATTCTTTGATATCAAAATCATCAAATCTACCTGTTTCACTATAAAAGGAAGCACCAATAATTATATATTCTTCTGTTGATGATGTGAATAACAAACGAACTTTTGTATAATCATTTTTAATTACTTCGATTGAATCACGTGTCCCATTTTTAAAATCAATAAAGAGTTTTAATCCACCTTTTACATATACAGATAATTCGTATTCCTTATCTTTATGTACACGTATTGTTTGAAAAAGCTGATCTCCCACATTTGTTACTTTAGCAGCATTTTGCCCACTATTTGTAACACTAGAGTTATTGACCGTACCTTCTTTTTTCCATTCGGGAAAACTAGTTGATTCTAAACCGGCATCAAGGATTACTTCATAATCAAGATCCAAATTATCTTCTTCCTTGTCTTGATCCTCTTCTTTTTCCTCTTCTTCCTGTTCCTCCTCAATTTCTTCTGGAATTTCTATTTCCTCTGCAATTTGTGGAGTAGCATTACAACCTGCTATCAAAAATAATAATGATAGCAATAGAGAGATTACACTTTGATTTTTCATAATTTGAAATTTCTAGGGTGTAAATTAATAGCCAGGATTTTGATTCATTTCTCCTTTACTCGTATCCAACTCACGTTGTGGAATAGGTAAAAGAAGATGTCTTTGATCAAAATTTAATCCTTGATCATTCATGTAATTTGTCATCGTTGCTTTCAAATCTCCTGTTCGGATTAAATCAAACCAACGTTGATTTTCATACAAGAATTCTTTTCTTCTTTCATCACCTAATCTAGGTTTTGTTACATTTTCTAAAGCTGTTAGTCCTGCTCTCGCTCTAATTGAATTAAAATAATCTAAAGCTGTAGCATCATTTGTTTGGAAGTTATTGCCAATTTCAGCTTCAACATAAAGTAGTAACACATCTGTATATCTTAGAAGAATGTAGTCATTCCCTGCCAAGCGAATGTTATTGGCAAAAGTGAGATACTTTCCACATCCTTTTCGTTCGCCTCTCTGATCAATTACATTCGTTGTATATCTTAAATCTTCCCCTCCATCTATTCTCTCTTCGGCTTCATACAAACGAATCATGTTATCAGAAGCGTAGTTATGAGAACCTTGTTCATAAAGGAAGTAGTAAGAAAACTCCTGTGAATTTTCAGTATTATCATCAATAAAAGAAATTGGAAACATGATTTCATTCCCTAATTCTTGATAGAAAATGCTCTCATAATCACTGGCTAAAGAAAATGCTCCTCCATTTATCACATCAGATAATAATGTTTTTGCTGAAGTATAATCTTTAAACTGCAAATAATATTTTGCTAATAGTGTTTGAGCCGATTCTTTGTTTACTCTTCCTAGAGGGATATTATTTTTTGAAGGTAAATTCTCCGCTGCAAATTGTAGATCAGTATGAACTAATGTATACACCTCTTCCTCTGTCGCTTGTTTATACCTTTCAGTATCTCCTTCAAACACAATCTGATCCGCTAATGGAATGTTACCAAAAAGGCGTACTAAATTGAAATGAAGATAGCCTCTTACAAAACGTGCTTCCGCTTCAAATTGTGCTTTTTTAGTGGGATCTACTACATTTTCAATATTTGCTAACACCAGATTACATCTGTAGATGGTTGTATAACATTGATTCCAATAATTGGCAACAACAGAATTTGTTGTTAGAATGGTAAATGTTTCAAATTGTGCCCAATCACCAACACCACTTCGTGTACCCGCATTATCTGATCTCATCTCAAGAATAGCATATTCTTGTTGAACAACTTCTTGTAATCCTGTGTAAATTCCGATGACTGCTGTCTCAACTTCATCGTCATTCCTGAGGTAATTCTCAACACTTACTTCGGATTGAGGATATTCCGTTAAAAAGCTTTCACATGAAAATAAATGTGAGAAAGCGATGAATGGAATTATATATTTTAATATCTTTTTCATTACTTAAGGGAGATTAAAATTCTGCGTTTACACCAACAATAAATGAGCGAGGAATAGGTGACGCACCTCTTTGATAACCATAATTAATAGGTCCTTCATCTCTAATTCCTTCTGGATTAAATGATGTGTAATCGTCCGACATAATGTAGATTAAGTTCGAACCCGATGCATAGAGTCTCGCTTTATTAAATCCAATTTTACTCACCCAATTTGTAGGTAAAGTGTACCCAATATTGATATTTCTTAATGAGATAAATGATACATCCTGAACCATATCATCTGTCAAGATTCTCTCTCTCACCTGATTCATATCTTCAAAATAAGCAGTATTTGGTCTTTGCCCCTGCATGGTTTGGTACTCGTAATATTGAGGATCAATATTCAACACTTGGCCACCCATAGATCCTTGGAACATAAAGCTAAAGTCAAAGTTTTTGATCTGGAAAGTATTCGTCACAGACCAGATAAAAGAAGGATAAGGCGATCCAATGATTGTTCTATCATTTTCATCAATTTTACCATCTCCATTTAGATCTTGAACATACCCAAGTTGAGATTCTCCTCCAATAGGCCAAAATCCTTCATTAAGGTATTCGAAAGGGACTGAGCCATTGTCTCCTTTTGTTCGGTCAATTTTGTATCCATAAAAAGAAGAAATCGGATTTCCTGTTGCTGCAATCCAATTTGCAGGTCTTTTGCTATCCACAATTGAAATCAAACTATCTACCCCTCCAAAATCTACTAACTTGTTAGTATTGGTCGAAGCATTTGCCGATAGCGTCCACTTAAAATTATTAGTCATGATAGGCTTCGCATTGAACTCAAATTCAAAACCTTCATTCTGAACTTTCCCTAGGTTGACTGTTCTTTCATCAAATCCTGTAATAGAAGGAATTTGTTGTGTTAGGAGTAGATCATTTGAGGTTCTTCTATACCATTCAATTGAACCATAAATTCTATTTCCGAAAAACCCATAATCAATACCTGGGTTAATTTCAACTTGTTGTTCCCAACGTAAGTCAGGTTGAGCAATGTTAGAAGGAATATAGCCAGAAGAAATACCTCCATTAATGACTGCAGAAGCAGGATCCATTCTTCCTAGTGCTTCATACAGACCAATTCCTGAATTGTTACCTGTAATACCATAAGAAACTCTTGGTTTTAATACAGAAATCCAATCTATGTTTTCCATAAATGATTCTTCTGTTACTCTCCATCCAAAAGAGGCAGCAGGAAAGATACCATATTGATAATTACTACCGAATTTTGAACTACCATCTGATCGTACAGAAACAGAGAATAAGTATTTATCATTAAAGGCATAATTCACACGACCAAAAATAGAGTGTAATGTTTGTACCCCTACATATTCATCTCCAAAAGCAATGACAGAAGCTGCGTTCATTGTTTTCACAGCATCATTAGAATAGCCTGTACCAATTGTTTCCGTGTATATATCTTGTCTTCTTTCGAAAGACATACCTAATGTTGCATTGATTTCATGTTTACCAATTGATTTTTCATAAGTAAAATAATTATCATTTATCCAATCAAAATCCTGGTATGTTCTCGTCCTTAATCGAGCATCAGCTGCACCATTTCTTGAGGCTTTCGTTCCGTCATAATAGTTTCGCGTTCTATCTTTGTATGTTGCCACAAATGAAGTCCTAAACTTTAATCCTTTTGCTAACTTTAGCTTTAAGTACATATTTGAATAAATACGATGTGTTATTTCTTTGTGATCACGCTCAACAATATTCGCATAAGGGTTTGAATTATTGGTCACAGAAACATTAGGTAGTACTTCTGTTGGATCATCTGGATTAGGATAGTTATTGAAATGGGCTTCTTGTGCATAATCTCCTACAGCTACATCTGGAAAATTTGTTTTATCGACAAATTGTATAGTATGTTCGTCATGCGTAATAGGCAACCATGAAGACTGTCTTAGTGATTCATGTACTGAAGTTGGAAATACTTGCTTTTCTTCTCTTACAGGGTTAATATTTAAACCTAATTCAACTCTTTTTGATAATTTCGTTTTTAATTTCAAACGTAAATTGATCTTTTTATAAGCGTCAGAAAGTAACACACCGTCATCTTGAAGATAGGCTCCGGAGATATTATAAGTTGTATTTTCTGAACCACCATTGGCTGACAATGAATAAGATTGAATATTGCCTTCTTCAAAAATGATATCCTGCCAATCTTTTTCTGGTTGATCTCCCAAAATTCGTTGCATATGTTCCATTCTACGAATAGTCGTATTCGCTTTATTCAATACATAGTCCCTTTGGTCCATTGGCAAATCAGCAGGCCATAGAGTTTCTATATTGTCAATATAATTTTGAGCATCGATTTTATTTTGTTCTACTGTAGGTCTAAAATCATCTCTTCTCAATGCCCATTTTCTTCCATAATATGCATTGAAATTATATTTCACCTCACCTGTTTCACCTGATTTTGTAGTAATCATAATGACACCATTACCACCACGTGATCCAAATATAGCTGCGGAAGAAGCATCTTTTAGAACTTCAACTGATGCTACATCATTCATATCTAATGACGCCATGTAATCCGCATCCACTAAGACTCCATCCACCACTACGGCTGGGCCTGAACCTGCACCAATAGAACCGACTCCACGAACTTGAATAGTTGGCGCTTCCCCGGCTTCAGGATTAGTCTGTTGAATATTAACTCCCGATACTTGACCGATCAATGCATCATCAAGACGAGACACAGGAATTTGATCCAATTTTTCATTGGTCACTTTTGAAATGGCACCCGTCAAATGTGATTTCTTTTGTGTACCATACCCGACTACAACAATCTCATCCAATTGTTTTGTGTCTTCAAGTAATGTTATGTTAATCGTATTTTGAGATCCGACTTTGATCTCTTGAGATACCATACCGATATAACTAAATATCAAGATATCTTCTGGTTTGGTTAAGATGGAATATTGACCATCAAAATCCGAAATTGTTCCAATAGTTGTTCCCTTTATAAAAATAGACACACCTGGTATAGGCATTTTGTCTAAGTTGGAGATTACCTTTCCAGTAATTTGATTTTGAGCAAATAGTGAAGAGGCAGAAGTCAGTACTAACACGAGAAAAAAATGTGCAGTTACCCACTTTCTGTATTTTAGTTTAAACATCAGATTATAGATTATGAAGTTTATTTTATGTAACTGGATGTTGGTTAACCAAATTTAATAAAAAATACTTTAAGTGAAAAATTTACACTTAATTAAATACGATATAACCTAAATTTTTCTGATAAATTCGTTTTCATAGCAAGTAGACAATATAGTAATAATGATAATTAAGATGATTTTATAAAAAAATAGAGTTGATTTCAGTTAAAAACAGTTCTTTAATTCATTAAGCTGAATATTGGTTAACCAATTAAAGATTGTTGTTTAAATAGAAAAACGCTTTAAAGAATTAAATCTATCTCTATCAAATATATCAACATTTCTGAAAATAGTTCAATGAAATGCTAGAAATTTAATAGGATAGATTCAATTGTATATTAATTTTCTTTGGGTGTATAAGTAGTCTTTAATAGAATAGATTTAACACGAACCTCTGCATAAGAGTCATTGTCTTCATCTTTTGCACCACTTTTAATTTGGCTTTGGAATTTTGAAGCTTGCGTATAACAACCTACTTTAAAATAACCTGTCTCATCCATGGATTTCCAGATCTTTTTATATTGCTGATTTTGATTTTCATTTTTAATCATACAGGTTATATACCCCTTATTGACAATAACCAAAATCCTTAAGGTCTCCCCTAAATTGTAAGGTAAGGCATTTGCGTAATCTTTGTTATTTTCATTCCAGACAATGTAAACCCCTTTTTTCTTACTGTAATGTACTCTTAAGGGTTCATCATCAGGTCCATGAATCTGTGTGATGCAAACATCTGATTTAATATCTGGAACATGCGTAACGCGCAATTGCGTTTCTAAATATTGTGGATCATTGACTGACCAATACAAATTGCCATGACCTGATCGTTGTCTTAATTCAGAACGTGGATATTTAGACCCTTTTGTAGTCACACCCGCTGCATGTGCTCGAAAAACAACTTCGTCATTTTCTGCATAAAAATAAGGTCGATATTCAAAGTCAACAATTCCTTCATCTGCAATTTCAAGTGGCTTTTTATAGCGTTGCTCTACATCAAAAACTTTGCGATTGTCTTTCCCTTCTGCATTAATTGGTAATGTTACTTTCCAATGAGTCAATGAAGGAATAATATCAGTAGGATACTTATGGTTAGGATCTAATTCTTGATCAAGTATTTCAATTTTAAAATTATCAAATCGAACTTGTTTCCCAGTATATCTACCTCCAATTTCTACTACTTTTATTTTTGATTCTGTTTTAAATGGAAGACTAACTGTATCAAATTCAGCTGTATCAAAATCTTTTACTAATTCCTCCTGCCCTTTCAACTTTACAAAGATTTGCCCTTTTCCTTTAACAGCAACATCCAACCTGTAGTCATGTTCTGGATAAATTTTCACTTTTTGTCTTAATTCAGCCTCACTTTCCATTTTAGCTGATTTCTTCCCTACAGCAGCTACATTTGAAAAAGCAACTTTTCCTTTTAGATCCCAATAATTAAAACGATTTTCAAAACTATTATTGATCACTAATATTGGATTTAAAAAATCTTCTTCTGATCTTATTTTTTGGATTTTTACTTGATCAATTCTTGCTTGCCCTTCTTTATATTGAGCACCAAAAATAATGTTCTTTGCTTTGCCACTGTTGAAAGATAATTCAACTATTGAATAGTCTTTATTTTTTGCAATGATTGTTTGTTGCTTTCCTTTGATACTTACGTAAAGAGTGGCTTCTCCCTTCACGGCTACTGAGATTTTGTAGTCTTTTTTGGGTTCTACTTTAATATATTGGGAGATTTCAGCTCCTTTTTCTGCAAGTTTAGCTGATCCATTTCCTTTAAACGTATCTTGTGATTTCTGTACTTTCCCATTGACCTCCCAATTTTTCAATCCATCTTCAAAACCACCATTAATCACAACGACAGTTTGTTGAGCCAAAAGAAAATGGGTTGGTAAGCACAATAATAGGAGTAATAATTTTTTCATTTCATTCATGTTTAGTCATTAAAAAAGTACTCCACTTCTTTTTTGTAGAAGTGGAGTAAATAACTAATATCTTTAAGAGAACGCTAATCCTCCGTTGATGTCTATATTATTTCCAGATAAGAACGAGGAGTTATCTGAAGCTAAATATACAACTAAATCTGCAACTTCCTCAGGTTTACCTTCACGTTTTAATGAAGTGGCATTGGCTACATTTACTCTTGCTTGATCCGGTGTATGATCATCATGAAACTTCGTAGCAATCATACCAGGGCAAAGTGCATTACATCTCACTCCACTTGGACCTAGTTCTTTTGCCATAGCTCTAGTAAATCCCATTACTGCTGCTTTTGAAGCGCCATAAAGTGATGCTCCAGGTCCTGCACCATCACGACCTGCTTGAGAAGCAAAGTTGATGATTGAGCTTCCTTTTCCTAAATAAGGGCGAGCTGCTTTTGTCATTGACCACACTGTTTTGAAGTTTAAGTCCATCAGTAATGCATACCAATTTTCATCTTGCTCTTCAATCTTTTTACGTCCGATGATTCCGCCTGCTACATTTACTAAAACATCAATTGTTTCCCCAAACTCCTTTGTTGCTGTATCAATAACGTTTTGTACATCTTCTGCTTTCATTAAGTCACCGGCAACTGTAACAATTTCTGCACCTTTTTCTTTTGCTAATCGGATGGTTTCTTGTGCATTTTCCTCTGCTTTTTCTTCAGCTCCATAATAGTTGACAACTAATTTAGCTCCAGCGTCTGCCATTGCCAATGTAATTTCACGTCCAATATCACGCACTCCACCTGTAATTACGGCTACTTTTCCTTCTAAATTCATAATTGTATCTATTGTTTGTTCTTGTAAAGTTTTAATGCAATCTCTTTTAGAATTTATATTATGTAATTCATTTTTTAAAATATATGTCAGCTTAAAATTTTGGATATACGAAGTCACCCAACTTTTTTACTTAAAAAAATTGATAGAAATTATTTTAATAAAACTGACGTATGATAGAATGACTTCGCTATAATGTTAAGTGAATAAATAAAAGAGAATAGCTGATTCTTTTTTAAAGTTTTTAATCTTGTTTACCTACTAAATAAGCTGGCTTTGAACCATCCAAAAAGTCCATTCTCGCAGGACCAAAAGTATCGATCAACATACCATCTTCTAGGCATAAGGCTTCATGTTCTACATGTGGTTCACAGTAGAAAGCATCACCTTTTGAAATAATTTGTTCTTCGTCTCCGATTCTCATTTTGAAAGAACCTTCAACTACATAGGTCACTTGAGAATGAAAATGTTCATGTGGAGTACCCACAGCCCCTTTTTCAAATTTGACTTTTACCGCCATTAATTGGTCATCATAACCAATAATTTGTCTTGAAATACCATTGCCTACTTCTTCCCATTCATTTTCAGATGATTTGAAGAAAGGCTTAGATTGAATTTTCTCCATTTTAGTTAATTTTTAAATTGTATTTCTAAAAATAAAATCAACAAAAACACTGTTCACAACATGAATAAACATCCAGTTAACCAACTATTCACGCTGATCCCATTATTTTAGTTAGAAGGTTTAAAACCTTTTTTCATTTCCGTTTTCATTTCGAAAGCTTTTGATTCATCTAAAAGCTCATCGATTGTCGTTATATTTTTTCCTAATCGAGGATAATAAGACTCAATTCTACCAGAACCAATACTCAAAATGTTATTGATCGTTGACACCGCCCAATTGGGGTCTTCAAAACGAATGGTTCTTCCCGAAGTACCAGCATTGTAGAAAAATAGATTATCTACTTCTAGTTTCTGTACTCCCCATAACAACACCACACTTCCTAATTCTTTATTGCCAGATTCAATGAAATCACAATCTTTTAAGACCACATAAGGGCCCGTTGTCGATTCATCATTTCCTAATCGTGTGATTTCCATTGCTCCCGTCATTACTTTTTTGAAAGAACAATTTTCAATGATAATTTCTTCGGCACTGTATCTTCCTTTCTTTTCCGTTTGCCCATTGATGTTTAAAGCTACACCTGAGATATTGTAAAATTCCGAATTCTTGATTTCGATTTTATCCGCAAATGTACTTGTATAAGCCTTAAAAGCTGTATAATCTGAAGCATCAAAATGATGGAAAGCACAATTATTAATCGTTAGATTGTAATGTTGAATCATTGGCTTTTTTGATGTCGCAATACCCACTTTTGCAATACCAACTTTTGATCTTCCATTAAAATCAAGACCTTCAATAGCTAAACTTCCACTGTTTTCTATACTAAAGAATGGAACTTGTTTTTGGTTTTCATTAAAGAATAATTTCGCTCTTTCTGTTCCTTTATATTCAATATTTAAATGCTTATTAATTTTTAGAGTTGAACGAAAAACAATTTCCTTTGATGTAATTTGAATAGTTGCACCATTTTCCGCTTTTTCAATTGTACTTAACAATTCATCAAAGCTATTTACATTGTAAGAAGTCTCGCTTAATGCTATTTCTCCAGTGATCGCCGTATACCATTCAGGTCCACATGTTTTCAACTCTACAGGCAATGAAGGGTGGAAAGAATTACTTTCATACAAACCTTCATTATTCAGTGTATACGTTTCTTTTTCAGCAACTAAACCTTCTTTATATTTTAATGGTGTACCGTTATTTTTATAGGTATTCTCTTTAAAGGTAAATCCTTCTATATTGTCTAAAACAGTAAATATTTCACTACTTTCAGGATTATAAAACACGTTGTTTTGAATTGTAATATGATCAGGAGTCTGCGTTCTTTCTCTATCTGATCCAACACATAATTCTAAATGAGGAGTATTGAAAAAATGATTTCCTTCAATTGTTACATCATGTGCTCTAATGTATCTATTTGGTAACGAATTAGGTACTCCATTCATAATGGGCAAGGCACCGAAAAAACGTTTTCCGCCTAGATCTTGAAAGTAATTATTCTTGATTATATGACCACCATTGATCACTCGAACTCCACCTGCATTTCCTAAATGATGCCCTAAGAAATAGTTACCTTCCACTAGATTTCTATCACCATGTCTTAAAGCTAGTACCCCTTCACATTTCTCAAAAATATTACCACGAATTATGTTCTCAGAGGATTTAATAGATACTACTTCTACCTCACCTGAACAACGTTCAAAGTAATTGTTTTCGATCAAAGTCATAGATGCTTCATTACAGTAAGTAGAAACACCAACTCTTAACGTCTCTCCTCCATTTGAACCTAATTTCGGTCTAAATCCAAAGTGATTATGATGAATATGATGCTTATTTTGTCTTGATTCTAAATTATTGAGTTTAACCGCCATCAGAACTCCCGCATTTAATTTTCCTCCAAAATAGCAATGATCGATTTCATTTTCTTGTCCATACAATTCCACCCAAGAAGTTTTTTCAAAACGATCTGATGGATTATAATGATCCATCACCACATTAGTCAATCTGGAATACTTTGCCACTTTATTGCCAATTTTAAAACGAATAGCAACCCTTCCTTTGGCATATCCTTCTTTAAAAACCAACCCATCTACTACCAAATGTTCTCCTGCCATTTCCAAAGAAGAATTTCCATTAAGAATAGTCTCACCTCTATGTTCTGCTTTTAAAGTTATCGGCTTTTTGACTGTACCTTTACCATCAAATTTGATACGTACGTCCTTCCACTCTTTCGCTGCCATTACAATGACATCTCCAGGTTTTGCTTCCGAAATTTTCTTTTCAAGTTCTTCCACATTTGTTACTTTATATTCCTTTACGTTCTTAAAAGAAGAAAGTGAAATAAGTACAAATGCAATCAGAGTGAATAGTTTGATAGTATAATAATTCTTCATTTCTATAAAATATAAAAAGTAATGATTTAGTGCTTTTCAACACTTTTCAAAACCATTAGTGGTTATTGGTTGACCAAATATGAAATTTAATTCTTTAAAATCCTATCAATTGATCGTATTAAATTCAAAATTTGAGAAATATTTCATTTTGGAAAACCAATCAGTAAGTTAGTGTTTTTTATATTATTCTTATACTGAAAAATGTTATTTTAATTGATATTATTACATTTAAGAGTCTTTACTAAAGAATTTATGCTAAAAATAAAATATCTGTTTTTGCACTTTTCAAACATCACGTTCTATTACTTTAATGATGAAAAAGATTTAAAAGAAATCTACTCATCAATTGGTTGACCAATAAACCAATTATATTTATGAAGATAGGAAGTTCATTTTACCTAAATCCAGACTTTTCTATTTTTTTTCATTTACTAAAAAATTATTGATTACATAATTAAATTCATATATTGAATAGACTTTTACTCTTTGTGCCTACTCCTTAAGTAATTATCTATTAGAGAATTACCTAATATTAAAGTATGAAAAGTAAGACTACTTGCGAAATGAATATTATGAACTGAATTATGAACTCTCAACAATTAACTCCAGCTGATACATCCTTTATTGGAGATGAACAGCCAATGGAAAAAGAGGAACTGACAAAATTTTATCGACAACTCTCCACCTCATCCAATTTTAGATTAAATACCGATCGAGCAGAAACAACTACGGGAATAGCTCTCTATAGTGGTACTTGGTCATCTACAGAAATTGTGCACCTTTTAAAAAGAAGTTTATACGGAATTACTTATGCAAATTTTATAGAATTTCGTGATCTTTCTTTAAAAGACGCTGTTGATAAACTCATTAATGAAGACGATAACCCACTTCCACCGATTAATAATTATGAGGTCAATGATATCTTTGATCCTCATGTCTCTTTTGGGGAAACATGGATTACAGCACCGAATGGTGAAAATCAGATTAAAACCAGACGAAATTATTCCCTATTAGGTTGGTTGAATAAAAATATTATTGATCAGCCCACGACTATTCATGAGAAAATGATACAGTTTTGGCACAATTTGATTCCCATTGAAGTCTGGGGAGTCAATCAACCCAAAATGAGCTATCAATATTATATGACTTTAAGGCAACATGCATTAGGCAATTATAAAGAACTTATTAAAGCAATAACGTTCGACCCAGCGATGTTGAAATATCTTAATGGTAATTCAAATCAAAAGTGGAGTCCTGATGAAAATTATGCTCGAGAATTACAAGAATTATTTACGGTAGGAAAAGGAAAAGATTCGGGGTATACAGAAACAGATGTTCAAGAAGCTGCAAGAGTTTTGACAGGATTTAAATACATCAGTAATCAAAATGCCAATAAACCTGCCACTACTTATTTCAATGTAGGACATCATGATACTGAAGATAAACAATTTTCTTCATTTTATGGAAATAAAGTGATCAAAGGTAGTGAAGACGGGTACGCAGAAGTGAATGAATTGATTGATATGATCTTGGATACTGATGAGGTGGCGAAGTATATCTGTCGTCGTTTATATATCCATTTTGTATATTCTGAAGTTTCCACATCTGCAGAGACGAATGTCATTGAACCATTGGCTGCTATTTTTAGGGCAAATAATTATGATATCAAACCTGTCTTAAAAGCGCTTTTGGAAAGTGAGCATTTTTATGATGCTGCCAATAGAGGTGCTGTTATCAAAAATCCATTGGATCATTTATCTTCATTTTGGAAAATGGGACAAATTCCACATTTAGATGATAATGATGAGTTATTAAAATATTTTACTTATTTAAGACTTTATAGTCAATACCAAGTCCCTACAGGAATGCCAATGGGTGATCCTCCTAATGTTGCGGGCTACCCTGCTTATTACCAAACACCAGCTTTCGATAAACTTTGGATCTCTACAGTTTCGATTACAAAAAGGGTAGAAATTGTGGAGAGAATTATTAATGGGAGATTGTGGATTGTAAAATTGACAGATACTGCTAGGTATCTCAAAATGGACACTATTGCATTTGCTGAAACGCTGCCCGATCCTTCAGATCCAGAAAAATTAATCTCAGATATATGGCTTTTGACAATGGGATTAGAAATGAGTGAAGCTTCCAAAGATTATTTATTATCTACAGTGCTTTCTGGTTTGGAAAAAACAAGCTACTGGACCAATGCATGGAATAAACGTAAGAATTCAATGATGGATCAACAAGTCGTTGAAACTCGTCTACAGTCTTTATTAATTGCTATGTGTCAACTGGGTGAATTCCAACTTTTTTAATCATCCCCTTTAAAACAAACTACACAATGAAAAGAAGAGATTTCGTCAAATGCATGGGGCATGGAATGGTGGCCAATACATTATTAGGAGCCTTTGGATTAAATAATGTTTCAGCCCAAGTACTCAATTCATTCCTTTCGTCAGCAATTGAAAAGCAACGTATTCTTGTATTGATCTACCTTCAAGGTGGTAATGATGGATTAAATACTGTGATTCCTTTGGATGTTTTGCCCATTTTAAAGGGTTTAAGAAGTAATATTGCTCTAGAAGATAAAGATATGCTTCAATTGCCTGACACTCCTTTAGCCTTTCATCCTTCCTTAGATGGATTTAAATCTTTATATGATGAAAAAAGACTAGCAGTTGTACAAAATGTCGGTTATCCCGAGCAAAATTTCAGTCATTTTAGATCAACTGATATTTGGTCTTCTGGCTCATCTTCAGGAAAAGTTGAACATACTGGTTGGGCGGGAAGATACCTTGAAGACCGTTTTGTGGGGTACCCTGAAGCATTCCCTAATGATGATTTTCAAGATCCTCTTGCTATTGAATTTGGGAAAAATAGTTCACTTTTATTTCAAGGTGAAAATTCATCCATGAGTTTGACCATCAATGACCCTGAATCTTTTTATGATTTGCTGGATGAAGTAGCTATTCCTGTCCCTGACTCTCCTGCAGGTAATAAATTGGAATACGTCCGTCTAATCGCAAAACAATCTCAGCAATATGGCACTGTCATCAAAGATGCTGCATTAAAATCTGGAGAAAGAAGTGGATTTCCTAATACAAGTCTTGGTGAACAACTTTCTATCGTCTCAAGATTGATAGCCGGTGGACTCCAAACACCTATTTATAAAGTAAAAATGGGCAGTTTTGATACACACTCAAATCAAGTGGAAACTGATCGAACAAAAGGAACGCATGCTACTCTTCTTCAAGAGTTGAATGATGCAGTGATGGCTTTTATGAATGATCTCGAAAAGATAAATAGAGCGGATGATGTCATTGGCATGACCTATTCAGAATTTGGTAGGAGAATTGTTTCAAATGGTAGTATGGGTACAGATCATGGTGCCTCTGCTCCTTTGTTTGTTTTCGGCAATAAAGTCAAAGGTGGTGTCATCGGTGAAAATCCACATCTCGATGCACAAATGGATTTTAAGAGTAACCTAGAAATGAAGATTGATTTCAGACAGGTTTATGCTTCCATTTTGGAACAATGGTTCGAGATTGATTCTGTTAGAATTAACGATATGATGTTTCAGGAAATGGAAACGTTACCGATTATTAGTGACTCCGTTGAAGATGTCATCAGTAGTACTAAAGATTTCAATACTACTCAAAACTTGAAAGTCTTTCCAAATCCAATGTTAGATATAGTAAATATTGATTTCTGGTCTAATGGAGCACTTTTTACAATTGATTTAGTGAACAGTCAAGGTAAAAAAGTAAGTAGCCTATTCAGAGGAGACAATAAAACTGGAAAGTTTCGAATACAATGGGATACCAATAAGATTCCTAAAGGAAGATATTTTGTGATCATGCAACAGAAAGATAATCATCAGAGTTTTTCTGTCGTAAAATAAAAAAGTAAAACCCACGGTCTTTATCGTGGGTTTCATTTTATATCTGAGAAATTTCCAATGGTTTCAAGAAAACACGTTCAACTCTTGAAACTGTATTAAGATACTCTGGTGCATTAACGATTCTATCCCACCCGGGATTATCTGTAAAGAAGTTTTTCCAAGTAGCATCACGTTGTTCCATATTTTCAAAATAGATCATGTAAGATAATTTGGGTAAATTCTTTCCTGCGATTGCTTTTCCAAAGAATAAAGGATTCATGTTTCGTTCGTAAAATAAATCCAACTCATCCTTATCAAACATCATAATTTTTCTTCTGACTGCATCCTCACTGTACCCTTGGTAGGTTCTAAATTCAAAAAGTCGGTCTTCTGTTTGAGGATAATGCATCTTTTTTAACCCATCAAAAGCTAATAGCAAATCCGTTTCATAACGTACGAAAAGCTTATCTTCTTCTTGAATAGAATTGTATTTTTCACTATCCTTAAGGAATTGCTTATCATTTTCCAACTCCGTAAAACTTGCTGCATATGCTTCAAAGGAAGTGTGAGGTATCAATAAATATATTTTAGGAGGAAACGTCATCCCTAATTCTTCAAATACACCTATTGCTTTTATATACTGACGATTATAAGCTGGGATTAAAGCCTCTTGGAAGAAAGAAAGTAATGCTTCTTGCTTTCGAGGATGTATTAAATCATAGGTCCTTAATTCGTAAACTTCTTTCTGTATTGATTGATTATCTAAATTCATCACTTTGAATTGGTTATAGGTTCTTTTTGATGAATTTAATAGTTAGTCATTAGTTTTTAATACTTAGGACTTCAATAAATAACAGAATGAATGATTAGTTCAATTAAAGGCTTTAATTGTAACAAACTTTTTTGACCTAAAAAGTAATACATCTGTTTTGGTTAATACAAGATTTTAAAATCTTTCAGTGTTCATTAGCGATACACATTTCAACTGCATTAAAAATATTTCTTGCTAATATCTCTTCTTTTAAGTTGGATTGAATAGTAAAAACCATTTCATTTAAAGAATGGAAATCCATATTGTTACCAACGTTTTTTGTGGGTGTAATAAATAATCTCCCCTCTTTCTTTGTAACTCTAATCATTTTTGATTCTAAAGAAGTGTTGCCAATGATTTCTTTCATTTTTACTTTCTCATTCACCTCAATAAAATTAGATGCTAAATTGATATTATCGGTTGACCTGTCAATATGGTTTAATAGCATATGACCAAATTCTTGATCAGAAACTGAATTCTTCAAAACTGTAATATCAGAAGTCTCTTTCCAATCTCCATTTTTATTTTGATTTAAAGTCTGTATCAAAATTTTTTCTGGATAGAAGAGAATAGATATAGATTGTTGTGTAGGCTTGTATTTAAAAATTTCTTTTAGTTCTTTGATCTTTAACATATAGATAATTGTAGTAGGATTTCGTTATTAGACGAATATTGATACTTGAAGGTTTAGGAAGATAAATAGATTATCATTAATACTTCCAATATTACTAAAAAATAAAATGAGTCACAGTCTTTGATGCTAAAAATCTGTATTTATCTTACTTTTGAAATTCTTTTAGTTTTTGATATTAGTAATAAACTAGTGTTGTAGTAAATCTTGCTCCTCTGATTTTAATTCAGCTAATTCTTCCTTGATTCTTTTATTGATATCTATCTTTGAGTTTTTAAAAATAAATATTGTAGTTCCGAATTCACGAGCAAATTTATTAGTGATAGAATCATGTACAATTGAAGTCTCAAAATAGGGACTTGTTTCTTTCAACTCCTGATATCTTTCGTTTCTATTTTTAATTCTAATAAGGTTTTTATACTTTTTTTGAAGATCAAACCAGTTAACATAATCAGCATCAAAAGAAACAGCATGTATTGATTCTTTAGTATAATAATTTATGGCTCCCGCTTGTCCATAATTATCACATAAAACCAACGTTTTTTCTGGAAAATCTAAACTTTTATAGGCTTGATCTACTTTTGAAGCTAGCTCGTTCCAACCTAGCATATCTGCATAATCTTGAGGGATTTCATGCTCTTTTCCATCTTCCCATCTTAATAAACCTAATGATCTAAAATCATCTTGATGAGCGATAATGTATTCAGGTGTCTTATTCGGATAAGCAATATTAAAAGTAAGAAACATTAAAATAACAGGAAATAAAAGAAGTACTGGTTTTATAAAATTTCCAATTTTGTTGTTCAATAATTCAAATAAATAGACTGTTCCTAATGCTATGTAAATTGGGTATAAACCTATCGCATAATAGTCTTTAGCTCTTAAGAGAGTGAAGATCCCAAGTGTGAATACAAAGGACCAAAATAGGAAGCTAATCGATTTGAATTTTTCAGAAAAAAGTAACCCTAATAATCCACTTAAAATAATGATCAATGCCCCCGGAAAGAATAATAATTGATTTTTCAGGAAATCTAAACGCTCAACATTCACTAACTGTGTTTCTGCTAATTCATTCATATGATGAATCACAGGAAAACTATTCTGAAATTGCCACAAAAGGTTTAAAAATAGAATACACAATGCAATCAACATTCCTATATAAATATCCTTCTTAAGAAAGATATTCCTTGTTTTTGTGATGATTAAAGCGGGTAGTAAACCTAATGCTAAAAAACCAATATTGTATTTATTCAGCATCCCAAAAGAAAAGACAACTGCCGTCCAAATCATCCATTTTATTTGAGAGGCATTGATGTATTTGATAAAGAAATAAAAGGTTGATGTCCAAAACAAAACATCTAATGAATTGGGCTGATATAATGTATTGAGACGAAGTAAACAGGAGAATAAAATACATGTTGTACCAATGATTTTAGCATAAAGGTTTCCACTAAATTCATCTATGGCAAACCAAACGACAATCATAGTAAGTGCACCAAATAAAGTTGGGAAAAATTTCACCCAAAATACCCCATTTCCCAAAAGTTTAATCAAATAGGAAATCCACGAAGTAAATGGAGGTACAGAAGTGTAACCTAAGGCTAAATGATTTGCCTGATCCAAATGAAGGTATTCATCTCTTTGGAGATCATAACCAGGATCGATGAGAAATTGTTGTAAGATAAATTTGAGTGCAACAAGACTCAATAATATAAAGACTTCTTTTTTGGGCATGGTACTTTTTTGATATTTTGGTTAAATAAATAGTATTATTATCAGTCCAAAGCAACTGACTTTTTGTACATCGTAAAAAATAGAAAAGGAAGAAATCCAAAAGCAAATAACATTGCTCCTAGCATCAACAATACTTCAGCACCTTGAAGATGCATAATTTTAAATAAACCCGAAAGACCTGTAGTGATTGCAGCACTTGCGCCTAAGATAATTTTAAGTCTGACAGAAAGAGCTTTTGACAATGCAACTTTATAGTTGTCTATAGCAAGTAAAGGGATGAAAAGTAATAAAAGTGTGATAAAACCAATCATAAATAATTCAGATCCCATTGGCATTCGTAGTAATTTAAAAGTTACTCCTGCCGTTAAAGTTACGGAACCAAATAAACCAATAGAATACATAAGCTTCTTCATAAGAATTATACGTTTTGAGTTGAGTAAAAAAACAGTTTTCTGATCTATATCATCCAGTCCTTCTGGCGCAATGTCTTGAATAGCATTTTCTAAAAGTTGAGAAAAAGACTGTTCATCTTCCAATTCACTTTCAATTACGCAACAGAGATGATCAACAATATCATCCCTCAATGAAGTGACCTTAAATTGATGTGTATTGATTCGATTTTCAATAATTGTAATTTGTTCGTTAGTTAGTTTCATATCATCTTAATTTCTGGAAAAATAAGTGTATTAATTGTCCCCAAGAAGTCTTTTAATTCCTCTAAGTAGCGCACCTTTTCCATTTTACCTTTTGGTGTTAAAAAGTAATATTTCCTTACTCTTTTACCAATGTAAACTTCCTCAAAAGTGAGCAATCCATCTTTTGTCATTTTTTGTAAAGCAGGATATAAAGATCCATCCTTGATCAAAATTTTCCCGTCAGATTTTTCTTTAACATGTTGGAAAATTTCATATCCATACATCTTTCCATTTTCTGCCAATAGATTTAAGATAATAGCAGAGAGTGTTCCTTTTAATAGTTCTTTTGAGTACATAGAACAAATATATATAAAATTTCAATACATCATAATTCTAGGTATATATAAAAAAGTATTTTTCTTTATAAACATTATAGGCCAACGTAAAAAAGATGGCCTAAAATTTCTATTTATGATCAATAAACCTACATATAAATATTTATATTGATCGTGAAATATTTTGATGGATTTTAAAAAATTAATTGATAAATTGCGTTTCCCAACCATCATAATAACCATTTCTTTTTTCTACTAGCTCAATTAAAGCCCAAGTAATTTTATTGATGTTTGGCAAATCCACTTTCGCATTATGCCATACAACAAGTTGATATTCACCTGTTTCTGTTATTTTTTTCTTTTGAAGTTTGTAACCTAGTTTTTCAAGTTCCTTAAGACATTCCTTCAATTCTTGGTTTGACTTAAAATACATCCAATGATGAACATCCCTTTCTTTACTTAGTAGTGAATTAAAAAAAAACTTGCAATTAGAGCAGAGTAAAGGGCATAAATATGCTTTGATTATAAAAATCTTTTCAAATAAGTTTTAAAGTCTGCATATTCGGAATCCCCCATTTTAATGATAGATTTCATTGATAATTTCTTTTTCTTTCCGTTATGATTTTCAATGTACAATTGATCTCCTGTTACAAAACTTTTATAGATAAAATACAAACCTATTATTGTTGCAATAAAAGGAGCTATGATTTGTTCAACATAAATTTTATGGGCAACTTCTAATGTAAAAAAGTTAAACACTCCCACAAAATAATAAGCCGAAAAAGATAACGATCCAATTCCCAAAAGTAATAGTAGAAACCAGTTATTCACCTCTTTGCCCTTTGCTATTTCAATTTTTTTATGTCATTCTTATGATAAGATTCATAATTAAATCTAGTTCTTAAGAAGTGGAACCCATCGTCGTTTATCCCAAATTCTTCAGTTTCAAATTGATACTTTTTTGTTTGTTTTAAGTTTGCTTCCATGAACGGTAAAAAAATAT
Source organism: Flammeovirga sp. AWQ4_249 (assembly GCF_056161045.1). Classification (NCBI taxonomy): domain Bacteria; kingdom Pseudomonadati; phylum Bacteroidota; class Cytophagia; order Cytophagales; family Flammeovirgaceae; genus Flammeovirga; species Flammeovirga sp. AWQ4_249. The sequence goes on along the minus strand of NZ_JBSWYJ010000059.1, from coordinate 1,820 downwards.
AGTTTAAATGCTTTAAAGATAAGTCAAAAATGTAAAAATTAAGGAATGAAATACAAAAAAAGACTATTCCCATTCTGAATTATGATTATCTAAACATAATTTTTCACATAAATATTAGATACTAAATGAATAAATTACCCTTTTTCTGAAATTGATGGCTATTGACTTTACCTAAAATGGAGTCAGAATAGAATAGCTGACGATCGGTTTTTAATTTTACCCTAACGAATGTTTGAAAATCACCCGTATATTTTGGAATTTGTACTAACATCAATTGATGAGGAGGTAGAGCACTTGTCCAAAAACTATTCCCACATTTATTACGATCGATTACTTCAATTTCTTTCCAAATTCCATTCTTGTCTTTTGCTTCTTGAATAAGAAATAAACTATTATCATGTTGATTAATTCCAATGGTATCCTTAAGTTCATTTTTAATAGTTAAAAGGAGTGATGGATTATAGCTCTTCAATTCTATGTATTTTATAGATTGATCTAGATCCTTTTTTTGTTGATAATTGATTTGTTCAAATGGGAAATGATCAAGTTCATAAAGCTTCAATGATACCTCTACATAATCCTTTATTCTTTGATGATAAGGTAAAGTTCTTTGTGCAAAATATTCCCCTTCACTATTTATTGATAAAATCCCTAAGCATTTATTCTGCGTATTTATATCTTCTTTTGGAAGAATAAGTTTTGAAGTATCACTTAAAAAAGAAAAATCAATATCAGATAATTTTGTTTCAATTTTTTGTTCCCTGTTCGCACAAGAAAAAAAATGAATACAAATAAAAAAAAATAGAATAGGTCGCATGATATTAATATTAAATAATGAATGTGGTCATCTATTAGTCATAGGAAATGTAATGTGATTAACTTAAATAATCAACAACATATGTATCCTCATCCACAATATGATCCGTTAATTTGAAAACTTCTTTTATCCATTCATGCTTTAATGCTTCCTCACGATCAAGCATTTCACCGAGAATTTCAGCATCTTTCCATACACAATCTTTCTTATCCATTAAACCTACAAGATAGTTACCGTCATTTGTCCAAATTCTAAATGGAAATGCTACCCTTTCTGAAGGAGAAGAACCTTCAAACCAATTCCCTAAACTAATTACTCCAACTACAACTTGATTTTCATGCCCTTCTGTAAATTGACAATAATACACTGCGTAAGCATCGTCATATTTATATACAAACCTTGTCAATTTTGTAATCTTGTTCTGACAACATTCACAATCATAAATATTGGGTTCTTCAAATTCAATTTCAATCATTTTTGTAATGTTCGCTTGTTTAAAAATTCAAAAAATTCTGATTAGTCCAATTTTTTATTTCAAATTATAAATTTGTTTCAACCTTATCAATAAAAATATATTTAAGCCAAGAATTAATGTAAAATGCCCTGAGTCTTGAATATTTAAAGTGTAATTGGTACTAAAAATTAGATTGATGATAATAGTAAATATTATAAATAAAAATAATTCGAAAGACCCTACAATCAAAAATACCAACCATTTCATAGAAGATTTCTTTTTAGAAAATTCCTTCAATGAATATGTCAATAAATAAATGATAATCAATACTGCTGATAATGGTAAAAATGGTTGAAATCCGTATACTAAAAATTGTTTATTTGAATACCATATTATATCTACATTACTAGTTATTGAAAAATTAGTAATGAGGACAAATGTTGTTATAAATAAAAGAAAGAGAGTATAAAATAAACGCTGTCCGTAATTTTTAAATTTTATATATTGAAAATTATGGCAAAGCAATCACAAAAAGAGAGTGCTGAGTTT
>NZ_JBSWYJ010000058.1:0-29617 GCF_056161045.1 Flammeovirga sp. AWQ4_249 | reverse complement strand
AATTTTTTGCTTCGTTTTTGTTTCAAGACAAAAATGAAGAAGAACCATGGTTGAAAGTAGACCCTAACTACTACAAATTATAATGAAAGAAGTAAAAGCATTTGCCCCTGCTACAGTGGCTAACGTAGCTTGTGGCTTTGATATCTTAGGTTTTGCCGTAGATAGCCCTGGTGATGAAATCGAAATGAAATTAGTCGATAAACCGGGTATAGTTATTAAGGAAATTACTGGAGATGGAGGACGTTTGTCTAAAGACCCAAGAGATAATACAGCTACTGTATCTGTATTTCAATTTTTAGAAAAGATTGGAGCAGAAAAAGCAGGAATTGAGGTGACCTTACACAAGAAAATGCCATTTGGTAGTGGTTTAGGTTCTTCATCAGCAAGTACTGTTGCAGGTGCTTTCGCTGTCAATGCACTTTTTGATAATCCATTGACTTCAGAAGAACTACTTCCTTTTGCAATGGAAGGTGAAAGAGTAGCTTGTGGTGCTGCACATGCTGACAACGTAGCACCAGCTTTATATGGAGGTTTCGTTTTAGTAAGAAGTTATGATCCTTTGGATGTCGTTCGTTTGAATGTACCAGAGGAATTATGTTGTGCAGTAGTTCATCCACATATTGAAGTATCGACAAAAGATGCCCGTAATATCTTAAGAGGTGAAATTCCATTGGTGGATGCCGTTCGACAATGGGGTAACGTTGGTGGTTTGATTGCAGGTTTAGAACAAGAAAACTATGACTTAATTGGTCGTTCTTTACAAGATGTAATTGTGGAACCTATCCGTTCAATGTTAATTCCTGGATTTGACGAAGTAAAAAGAGCTGCTGTATATGCAGGTTCAATGGGAACTGCCATTTCAGGTTCAGGACCATCAGTATTCTCACTATGTAGAGGATTAGATAAAGCAGAACGTATTGCAAAAGCAAAAGTAGAAGCTTTCAAAGCAATTGGCATTGAAAGTGATCTATTTGTTTCTAAAGTGAATAAAGTAGGACCAAAGATTATTTATTAATCAAGGTCGTAAAACATATAAAATACCCTAGCATTGTGAATAGTGCTAGGGTATTTTTTATAAAACAGAGAACCTTACTTTTTTATGCTCTCCACTTTTTGTTTTTACATGTAGAAAATATAATCCTGCATTAAGATTTTCAATCGTAATGATTTGAGAAAAATTTGGTGCTAATTCTTGTACTTCTTTTCCTTGAAGGTTATATATTTTGATAAAGCTGATGTCATCATTTGGAAGAGAAGAAGCAATATTTATAGTTAATTTATCCTTTGTTGGATTGGGGAAAACTTGCACATTTAATGGGCTATAAAAGTTTATCGCATTGATATTAATGATATTTGAATAACTAAAACTCCCGTCAAAATCCACTTGTTTTAGACGAAAAAAGGTATTTTCATTTAACTCATTATTTAGTAACGTGTATTGATAATTCCTTTTCGTTTGGGAGTTACCACTTCCTTTAATGTTCTTTATTGTTTCAAATATCTTATTGTCTTTTGATCCTTGTAATTCAAAAAAATCATTGTTGACTTCTGTTGCTGTTTGCCATTTAAACTTAATTCCTTCTTCAATTTTTAAACCTTGGAAGAAGGTTAGTTCAACAGGTAAATTATGATCTCCTCCAATACCACCAATGGTAAAAGGACTAAATGAAGTTGCTTTAGCATATAGATATCCTGAGTTGGAGGTTAGAGCATGATGTTCTGCATCTCCACTTACTACACCATAACTTTCCCAATAAGAGCTGTCATTATGATAATGCATTAGATGTAGAGAAGAATTATTAGCTTGTACTACACCGGAGTTACTATCATAAGTTAAGATTACATCAAAGTGATTATTTTCTGCTCCTTCAGAAGTTGCAGTTATACCAATGTTCCAAAATTCATGTCCTTTTATAGCTACAGAGGTAGCTTCATTGCCAGTGTTCAAACTTGGATCTAATGTAGTTGGTAAAGGTATTGTATTAGAATATAAAACACCTAAAGTGAAACTATTTGCTCCATAAGTTCCTCTATCTTTCACTCCACCTGTTCGTAAAGTAGAACCATTTCCTACTGGTAAAAAATAAAATTTTTGAGTTGCATCACTTACAAACTGTTGTTCCATAATACCGATGACATGGGAATTATCACTGCCTCCACTAGTTGCAGTGGCAATATTAGTAGAAATTGTTTGTCCTGTAATTGTTGCATTGGAAGTGACAGTAAAATTCCCAATAGGGAAAATTTTTCCATTTGTTAGTGTAAGGCAACTATCGACAGTAACATTATTAAAAAAGGTAATAGTACTGTCAGTATTCATCGTTAATCCTCTGATTTTATCTGAATTTTCATTGGTCATCTTAAATGTTCCAAATGCATTTGATCCAAAAATTATTGAACCTGTTGTGCTTGTAGTAAAGCTAGTAAGACTACTTATTTCACCGTTTATTGTGAGAGTATGAGACCCAGTGATTATTTCTATTTCCTCAAAAAAACCAGTTAAAAAGTTATTAATGGTTGTATTTGCAGTAAGCGTATATTTTCCGTTGTTAAGTATAGAATAGGTTTTTAATTCGCCAGATATATTTGTAGCAGTTCTAGAAAAATTGCCATTTGGAAGGTTTTCTCCAACAATCATATATCCTTGATGATTGATAGTTAAATCATTATTTGCTAAAGTTACGGTAGGGTGACCAGCTACATGAATATTTTTTACAGTTAAGTTTGCCGTACCTTCAGATGAATTTAAGGTAGCTAAGTTCAATACATTCATCTCATTTGTAATTGTAAGATCACCAGAATTAGCATTTTGATTAAAAGTACCTAATATAAAAAGAGAATTGATGGTCATATCATTACCAGGAAATGATACTGTATGATCCGCCTGTATAATCAAAGTATCTCCACTTTCATCATAATTAGTAAAGTCAATTGTACTTCCAGCACCTCCAGTAGTAATATCCCATTTTATTTCATCTAACCTTCCACTTTCTTGAGAATAACGAATAATAGCAAATACAGAATTAGGTAAGATTGATACAAAGAGCAGGAGTAGTATTAGGTTGATAATCGTTGGTTTATTCATATTAAATCATGGTAATTGGTTGTAATCCAATAACATATATTCAATGTAAAAAGTGTTTTACTTGAAAGGTTTACATACTTTTTTAAGTATAGTTGTTCAATGAATTCTGAGAAAAGTTAAAGTTTAGTTTAATTCTTATTCATTGATAAGTATAGCAGAAGATTTAAAAGAAAATCCATGTTGGCTAAAATTACCTATATTAATAGCCTCAATAAAGGCTTTATTTTTTGGTGTTGTTTTGGTTCCGTATTCAACAATAAAATTAGCACCAACACCACCTAATTTTTCTGCTTTTTCTACAATAAACTCTGCAGATGCAAGTGGTTTTAATACTAAAGTTTCTTTTTGAAGGTAATTGCGTAATAGCTTTCCTTGACTATCATAGTAATCAGCTGTTGTAAAATATAAGGTATCTGTAGTACTTATATTTCTCAAACTTAAAACCACAGTACAATGAAACTTATTATTTCCTTCTGAATAATATAAATCAGAATATGCTGCGACATAATATTTTTCTGTAAAACCTAATTCAGGCGTTGCCGATTCCTCGATTAATTTATCCGTAAGGTCAACTGATTCTAGCACTAATTCTTTTTTTTTCGCAACTAAAAAAAAGTAATAATGGGAGTATAAATAGAATATTAGTTTTCATGATTGTAAGGGTTATTTTTGTTGTGGATTGTACAAAAATAACCTTTTTATGAGAACATTAATTAAAAAGATTATAAGAGATAATGAAATCAAAATATTGGTAATTGTCTTCAAAATTCTGTTCTGAAGGAAATAGAGAATTTAAATTAGAATATCTCAATTCAAAACCGATTTTCGCTATATATTCATATCCAATACCAACAAAATAACCCGTTGTATATTCCATTTCAAATACTGGTGTATTTTCAAGATTTCGATCTAATATAGAGTCAATTGGAAAATCTAATATACCTCCAAGATTATAAAAAATATGATTGTTTTTGTTGATATAAGAATAATATCTAATACCAATAGGAATACTAATAGAAGATCTTTGTAGGTTAAATGTTGAATTATCTTTTTCAATAGATGTATTAAAGCTACTGAAAGTTGGTTCAGCTAATAATCGAAACTTTTGATGAGAAAAATTGAAAGCAATTTCAGCTTCTAAACCAATTCTATATGTTGTCGTATTGCCAAAATCTAAATTATCAGATGGAGAGTTGATAGGAGTAATTCTATTAAAATCATAGGATATAAATGAAGCTCCTGGTCTGATATTAAGATTGAAATTTCTTTTTCCTTCAGTATTTTTCTCTTTTTTAGCCTTTACTTTAACCTCTTCAGATAAAGTGAATTGATTAAATATTTCTATTAAATCGTTTTTAGAATACTTAAGTTTAGTGATGTCTTTTTCTTTAATTCCTTTTTCAGAAAATATGTTTAAGATTTGGCTTTGAAAAAGAGTATTCTTTTTAACATGTAATGGTTTAGGAGTATATTCTTTGTAGACTAAAGGTTCTATTTTACCCCTATTTTTATAGTAATAATAAACTATCCCTTTGGAAGAGAATTCATATAGGTAATTTGGTAGTAATTCTTTTAATAAAATACTTTCTTCTATGAAATTAGGGTTTCTTTCTTTTGATAAAGCATTGAAATCTTGTGGACTGTAATCCACATATGTTTTTACTCTTATGTATTTTAACCTATCAAAAATGACGAATTCACTTATATCAGAAGTATTGATAGTTTGTGTTTTTCCGTTGTCAATGAAGTGTATTACTTGAGGGTTGACTCTCCAGTCTAAGTTTTTTATCTCACAGTTTGTAGTGTCATTATTCAGATTAATGAAATAGCCTTTTTCAAATGTGACCTGAGAAAATGCACTCGTAGATAGAAATAGAAGTAGAATAAATAGTTTGCTAGTGTTCATGATTTTTATTTTAATAGCTCTTCTTAAATATAATAGAAAAGCTATTAAAATAAAATGTATTACTTTTTAAGAATATATTTCCTCTATTTCCTTTTCGTATTTCTCATTAATTATTTTTCTTTTTGGTTTCAAAGTAGGTGTTACTTCTCCACTTTGCACTGTCCATTCGTTTTCTAAAAGCTTAAATTTTTGGATTTTTTCCCATCGAGCAAAATCTAGATTTGCCTTTTGAATTTCCTTTTTAAACTTATCAAAAACTTTACTATTGGATACTAATTCATGTTTAGAATTAAAAGCAATATGTTGTTGTTTTGACCATTTTTCTAAGGCATCAAAATTGGGAACAATCAATGCTGATGCAAACTTTTGGTTACTTCCTATAACAGCTACTTGTTCTATGAAATAAGACTCTTTTAATTTATTTTCGATCAATTGAGGAGCAATATATTTTCCTGCAGAAGTTTTGAATAACTCTTTTTTACGGTCTGTAATTTTTAAAAATTTTCCATCTACGAGTTCGCCAATGTCACCTGTATGCAACCATCCATCAACAATTGTAGTAGCGGTCAATTCAGGTTGCTTGTAATACCCTTGCATTACATTTGGTCCTTTGACTAAAATCTCACCATCCTTGGCAATTTTTACTTCAATTCCATCTAAAGTAAGCCCAACTGTTCCCACCATCATATTTTCCGGGTCTGTTCTGTTGACACATACTACCGGAGCAGCTTCAGACATGCCATAGCCTTCACAAACTTTAATTCCTGCTGCCCAAAAAGAACGAATTAATCTAGGTTGTAGAGCAGCAGCGCCAACATTCATGTTTTTAATATTTCCTCCTAACGCTTCTCTCCATTTGCTAAATACTAATTTGTCAGCAATAGTATGTTTTATACTCTCTAAAAAGCCTAATTTTTTCCTTGGATCATATTTTAAACCTAAGTTTAATGCCCAAAAGAAAATAGCTTTTTTGAAACCTTTAGTTTCCATTCCTTTGCCAATGATAGTATCATAAACTTTTTCAAGTAATCTTGGAACGGTACAAAAAATATCAGGTTTTATTTCTTTGAGAGCTTCCCCAACCTTCAATACATTTTCTGCATAATAAACAGAAATAGAATGCTGCATATAAGAATAAACACTTGTACGTTCGTAAACATGTGAAAGAGGGAGAAAGCTTAATGCTCTACCATTACGCTCTTCTACAGGTAATGTTTTAGCAGCAGCAATTGCATCAGATGTGATATTTTTATGTGAAAGCATGACCCCTTTTGGTGGGCCTGTAGTACCGGAAGTATAAACAATTGTGTAAAGATCATCTTCCGTAATATTTTTCTTTATTTGAATGAGATTATCAATTTCATCTTCCTGAATATCGAGTAGGAAGTTTTTCCAAGAGTGTACATGATCTAGTTCTTCAAAAGAAAAAATCTCTTCTAAAGTATGAATTTCGTCCTCAATCGATTTTATTTTTTTGACCAATGCATTGGATTCAATAAATGCAATCTTAATCTCAGCATGATTAAAGATATATTTATAATCTTCTATAGTAATTGTGGGATAAATAGGTACTACTACAGCTCCAATTTGTGCACATGCTAAATCGATAAAGTTCCACTCAGGTCTATTTTCAGACACAATAGCTACTTTTTCGTCTTTCTTTATGCCATATTTTAGTAAAGCGATACTTACTTTATTGATGATTTGAATGACATCATCAGTGGAGTAAGTTTTCCAACTTCCTTTTTCTTTTGCAGCGATACAAACGTCAATGCCATTCTGATTACGTTTTTGCTGATCTATAAAATCAAAAACTCTCGTCGGTTTCATTAAGATATTTCTTTGTAGATAAGAATGCTAAATGTATTTGTAAGAAGAGTATTTAGTAAACTTCGTTACAATTAAATGAATAATTTCTCTCAATTAAGATGATCTTCATTAAGCTTTTGAGATGAGTACGTCAATATGATTTAACATTCAGGTAAAAGTCCTCTTTAATTTAACATTAAAAAGAATAGAATAGTTTTTAATCCTTGAATAAGTAAATTTGAACTCAGAATAAACCCTTTAAAAATTAGAATATGTCATCTTTTGATAAAAAAAGTCACTGGGAAAATATATATAATACGAAAGCGTTAGATAGTGTAAGTTGGTATCAACCGACGCCATCGACGTCTTTATCTTATGTTGAAAAGACAAATTTAGCTTTAACTGATAAGCTGATTGATGTTGGAGGAGGAGATAGCTTCTTGGTAGATCACCTTTTAGATTTGGGCTATTCAGATATAACAGTATTGGATATCTCTGAAAAGGCATTGGAAAGAGCGAAAGAAAGGTTGGGTGAGAAAGCTTCTTCTGTGCATTGGGAGGTTTCAGATGCATCACAATTTATAACGGATCATAAATTTGACTTTTGGCATGATCGCGCTGCTTTTCATTTCTTGACGGAAAAAGAAGATGTTGAGAATTATAAAAAAGTAGTTGCATCGGCGATCAAGCCTGGCGGTACTATGGTAATAGGTACATTTTCAGAAAATGGGCCATTAAAATGTAGTGGTATCCCGATTCAGCAATATTCAATACAGAAATTGGAAGAAACATTTAAAGATGACTTTGAATTAATTTCATCAGAAACTATTGATCATAAAACACCTTTTGACACGATACAAAACTTTGTTTTCTGTGCTTTTAAGAGGAAGTAAAAAATAAAAACTCCTCTGCTAAAAAATAGTAGAGGAGTACTCATTCGTTTTTTACTAAAATTTTAATTGGGTAAGTTCAGTTGTAACTCTGAAATACCACTATATGTTTTCAAAAACTCAATGATATAATGATTTTTATCTTTTAGATATTCTTCCAAAGGTAAATCATGTTCAAGTTCTCTGACTAATCCTGCATTTTCTAAATCTTCCCAATGTAGTTCATGGAATGCCATAGCCCAATTGTTAAAGTTCCGCTGTGGGATTTCTCCTGCAAAAATGCGTTTTATATAGTTGTGTCGGTTATCATTTAAAATTCTTTTATAAAGTTTAAGAACTTCTTCTTTTTCTCCTTCCAATATTTGAATAAACTTATTATCAACTAGAAGTAATAGACCGGTTAAATTTTTAAGTTGATTATTTTTTCTACTGTGTACTAATATATCACGTAAAACGTCGTCATCGAGGTCACTTTCTCGAGTGCTGACATAACAAAGACAAAACATGCTGATTCGGGTATTAAGTATATATATACAATGTAGTGTGAGTATTCTGTAAACTATTAAGTTCTCTAATTGTTTTAAGTATCTTGCTTTTTTTTAATTATATTTTTTTGAAACTTCTTTTGGTGTCGTATCAAATTTTTCTTTAAAGTTCTCTGAGAAGTTAGAAAGGCTTTTATACCCTAATTTTCGAGCCACTTCAGTAATAGAAATTTGATTGGTTTGAAGCATTTTATAGGCCAACTCTAATTTATAATTAGCATGAAAGCGTGGTATCGTAGTTCCAAAAACACTATTGAAATCTCTTTTTAACTTAGAAACAGAAACACCATATTTTTCAGCAAAAGAATTAAGTGAAGGAGTATTATTATAGAGCGTAATCAGTTCATTTTTTATTTGTTGAATTCGTTGTATATCCTCAATGTGCAAGCTGTTATTCTTCATCTGATCACTTTCTCTTTTGATGATAAGATCTAAGAAATTTCCTACAGCTTCTACAGTTCTTGATAGCACAATACTATTTCGAAGTGGAGGTGTCAGATTTTTATCTAGATGAAATAAATCCGTCAAGAATAAATTGATCTTTGGTGGAATCATTTCGTAAATCACCCAAGGATTTTCGGTGTCAAACACTTTTCCGATATGCACTTTCATATGCGACATATACTTTTCGAAATGATCTTGAGAAACTCTAACTGTAACCCATTGACTTCGATCTCCTTTAGTTGCTTTAAGATTTAAGACCATTCCTGTACTTTGCATACTCATCCAAGTGACTTTTTTAGAAGAAGCACTTATCTCTGGACGTTTAGGGGCTGTATTTCCTGAATATTCAAATTGAAAATAAATAAACTTTTTGTCGTTTTCATCACTTGTAACATCTACTTCAAAATCACTTTTATAATGTACATTATGTAATCCAATCTCAATTCCTTCAAAGGGAAAAAATAATTCATAATCGACATCCAAAAGTGAATTCTGAATTTGAAGTTTACGGTCTTCGCTAGGGTTACCTCCAAAAATAGAAGCAATCTGTTGCATTACACTTTGAACTGAACCAGTTTGAATACTAATTTTTTTCATTCTAAAACTCAAGTCATCTTAATTTTCAAGTATTAAAATACAATAAAAAATGCAAAGAATATCAACTTGGTCTAATGAAGTAAAATGTTGAACTGATCGAGGAAATCGGGGTGTATGATTTTCAGTTTAATTAATCAAACACAATTACTGAAAAATATGAATTTTACGACATTAAAAGTATTCGGAGCTGCATTATTATTACAATCTAGTATTCAATCTGCATTTGCTCAAGTTCCTCTTTCAGAAGCTACACTCGAAGGAGATGAAACCATTAAAACAGTCTATTGTGATATTGAATTAGAAAACAATTATATCACAAAAGGAGAGGAAGAGTTATTTGATATCATGGATTTTCAAAGAGCCTCTCAAGCCTATATTTGGTCTACTCCCATTGTATCTATGAAAACTTGGGGAATAAGAGAAGATAAAGCATTTGATGTAGCGGGGTTAGAGAAATTCGTTGTATTGAAAACATTGAAGGAGAAAAGAGGTATTGTTACGGGTAATCTGACGACGCCTTATATTTTCACTTTTGCTAACCTTAATAAAGGAGCAGTGAAAGTAGATTACCCTAAAGGAATGACAGCGGGAGCTTTCTTAGATTTGTGGCAAAGACCTGTCGCTGATTTAGGGTTAACGGGCCCAGACAAAGGAAAAGGAGGGACTTATATTATTTGTGGTCCAGAAGATGATCCATCAAAATATAAAGGGGAAGCAGATTTTATTATTCAATCCGAAACGAACAACTTTTTTATTGGTCTGAGAATTTTAGCAGAAGATCCAAAAGCAGTAGATCAATTCAAAAATGCTTTAAAACTAGGTAGAGTAGGTGAAAATTTGAGAGCGGCTACATTTGCAGAAAACAAAGATGTGGAATGGTCAGCTACAGCGCCAAGAGGATTAGAATATTGGGAAATTTTACATACTATCATCAATGAAGAACCTGTAAGAGATCAGGATAAGGTTTGGATTGCTATGTTAAAACCTCTTGGTATTGAAATCGGAAAACCTTTTAAACCTACAGAAAGACAACAAGAAATACTCTTGAAAGCTGGAAATATGGGAGAGTTGATGTTAAGAAATTTACAGACAAACCCTCGCTTTTCAACACCTTATTGGGCAGGGACAAATTGGTATAAATCATTTGATTTTAATATTCCTCAAATGAATGAAACAATGGTCTACTTAGATGAAAGAGCAGTGTGGTATTATGAAGCGGTGAGTTCGACAAAAGGTATGGTAGAACCAAGCCCTGGATATGGACAAATTTATATGACTTCAAAAAGAGATGAACATGGAAATCTTTTAAGAGCTGATAAAACTTATAAATTACATGTTCCTGCAGGTGTTCCCGTAGATCAATTTTGGTCAGTAGTTTTATATAGTGAAAACACACGCCGTCCTTATGATAATGGAGGGAAAAATCTTGAAGATGTAAGTTTGAATTCAAGAAGAAAAGATGTCACTTATAATAAAGATGGATCAATTGATATTTACATCGGTGCGGAATGTCCAAAAGGTGTCAATCCCGCCAATTATATGAAGACTGTTGGAGAAGATGGATGGTTTGTTTATTTCCGTTTATACGCACCGAAAGAAGCATTTTTTGATAAGTCTTTCCAACTAGGTGATTGGGAAGTAGTAGAGACAGGTTTAAGTAAGTAATATCATTAAAATGAGCAGTTGAATTTTTAAGTTCAACTGCTTTTGTTTTTTTAATTAGAATGAAATATTAAGACCTGCTTGACCACCTATCCATAATGCAGTTCTGTAACCTTCTCTTGTAATATCATCATAGAAAGCATGTTCAGGTATATCAAGAGATCCAACCGTTTCCATACCTGCTATTTGGTAGTTTGTTGTATATACATTTAATGAAGGACCAGCAAAAATGCTTAAGTGATCAATGATTTTGAAATGCACGTTTAAATCAGCTTTACTCAGTAAATTTAAGTCCATTTCATCATAATTTCCATCATAAATTAACTGGTTCGTTGAAAGATCGATGCCTAAGTTTACTCTTTTTGCTAAAGGAATTAAAGTACCAAAACCTGCACCGAATGAGTAAACATCCTTTTGATTATATTGAGTATATCCTCCTTTGAAAATCGTATAAAATCTTTCAGTACCCATTTTGAAGTTTAAGTTGGCCATGATTGTAGCATCAGCAACTATCTCAATAGCATAATAACCATCCTTTACCACATTGATAAGTCCAATTGGCGTACCTTCTGCACCTTTAGAAACAACATTAATAAGACCTATTTGAGCACCTTTTAAACTATCTGTATAATTGATAAGTCCAATTTGAGTACCTTTTAAATTACCTCTAACCGTATTAGTTAACCCTATTTGTGCTCCATTCATATTACCATTACTCACATTGGCAATACCAGAAATTTGAGCTCCTGTTGTTTCACCATTAGAAAAGTTATTTACTCCTGCAATATGGAATCCTGTTGTCGTTGAATCAGCATAGTTTGTAACACCAGCAATTACAAACCCTGAACTTGTCCCCCTTGTTACATTGGTAATACCAGCAATCTGTCCACCGTGAACATCTCCATTATTTACATTGGCAATACCACCTAATTCGAAATAATTTACACCACCATTAATTCCCCAAAGTACATTAAAAGATGTATTATTAATGGTCTGCGTATTCACTCCATTTGATCCCAAAGGATAAAGGAAAGAAGCTTGGAAAGGATTAGACTCTTTTTCTTGTGCAATAACAGAAGTTGCAATTGATAAAATGAATAAAAGAATGTTGAATAAATTTTTCATTGAATTATATATTATAAGTATGTTTTTTTAAAATTATTTTCAATGAAAGCAGAAGTAGTACTTGACGTCATTAATACTTTCGTTTGCTGCTTTCGTATTAATGACCCTCATCCTTCTATTTACCCCTATTCTTTTTAATAAAAAAAAATAATTATTTATTAATCATCTGATATTCAATTTATTAAATAATAAAAAAAGATCAACTAAATAGCTGACCTTAAAAGTTTGAAGTGTAGTTATGTCTTATAGTGATAAAAGATCACTTCTTAAAGAAGCATCAATTGAAGTGTTACCTAAATAGATATTCATTAATGCTTTATTAAATGCTTTATTGTTGGTTTGGAATAATAGCTCACCATTTTTGAATAATGTGACTACATTTCTTTCACTGATAATTCTAAAATGATCTCCATTTTTGATTAACTGAGAGAAAGATGCAATGTATTCTTCAATATCTGAATTGATATCTTCAACATTTCCATTATTGGCTTTCACAAATGCTTCACCAAATAATTTTTCAACCGTAATAACTTGAGAAGTATTGATACGGTCCAATTTTCTTAATGCAGAAACAAACTGCTTTTCATCTTCACTAGCATCAAAAGCTGTTTTTAAATCCTTAGCATATGCTGCTTTGATTCTTCTAATTGAAGCTTCTGATTGTAAATTGTTAGAAGTCATTACTAAATCAATGACCTTAATATCCTCGCTGTAAATAAGGCTGATTGCATCGTCTGTTGTGTGTTCTACATAAAGAGCACAAGAGAAGATTTTAGACAGATTTTTAGAGAGGGCACCATATCCATTCGTTTGTAAAGCTTGCCCTGAAACAGTAATGTTTGCTGGAAACTCTACATCATTGAAAAAATTAGTTTTGAACGTTTGTTTTTCTTGAGCAAAAGTTGTGAAGCTGGTCAGTAGTAGAACAATGCTCAATAAGTTAATTTGATTAGCTTTTTTCATTAAAAAATTTATTTCGTTGTAGTACAGAAGTTAATTGGAGTGAAAATTAATAAAAATAATATAAATTTTCAAAGAAAAAGTTTAATAAAATCTTGAAATGACAAATTGTTTAAACGAATTTCGTTTAAATGTTTTGATTGCATCTTGAATGTTGTACTTTTGTTTAAACAAATAAAGTAGTAACAATATATTTATTCCTACCCGTAAAAAGGAATAATATACTTTCAAATCTTAAAATCATGGAAAATCAAGCATTAACGCAAGAAGAAGTAATCGTTTCAGAGGGAAAAGTAACAATGGTAGTAAGGTATTTATTGGCCTTTATGATGATTGTATTCGGAGCCAATAAGTTTTTACAGTTTTTACCGATGCCTCCCGCAAATGATGAAGTAGCACAAGTGTTTGGTTCATTAATGATGATGGGAATTTTACCTATTGTTGGTATTTTAGAAGTAGTAGGTGGTATAATGTTAGCTGTAAAAAAAGCAGTTCCTGCAACTTTAGTTGTATTAGGAGCGATTGGTTTTAATGCTGTATTATTTCATGCGACATTAGATCCTGCAGGAATTGGAGGAGCAGTTTTCTTTTTCCTTATGGTAGTTTATTTAGCTTATGCATACAGAGCTAAGTTTGCTCCATTATTCAAATAATGAATATAGTAGTATACATTCAAATAGATGAAATTTTGGACTAGATTCTGACCAAACTTTTAGCCAAGTCATAGAGAGTAGTTTTTAGAAACTACTCTTTTTTTGTTTATACACTTTCAGAATATGATTATCTAAAAAACAGTCTAATTATGAAAAAAGACAATTAAATAATGATGCTTTTAAGCGTGTTGCAGTCATATTTTGATACTTATTAATAAAATTAAGTAAACTACTTTACTCAAATAAACGTTTTCTAATCATAACAACACTCATTAATAGTAATATTTAATTGCTGCTCAATTTTAAAAACACGATCATGGATACTACACAAAATACTAAGACATTAGAACTTTGGAATCATATCTTTCAAGGAATAATAAAAGAAAATATCTTAACCTTTGATAATGAATTAGCAGTAGGATCCATTGAATCAGTTTGGATAAATGAGGATATGGAAATCTTAAAAGTTGATTATACATTAAGAAGAGGTATTAGTTTTACCCAAAAAAGATTTACCACTCCTGAAACAGATTTTATCCCTGTATTATTTGGTGAACCTGTTAGTGATAGCTTAACCTTGGAGGGAGGAAAGACACTTAAAACTTCTGGTATTGCTGCATTTTGCTCTAATTCATATGAATCTTTAGGATTGAAACATTCAACGAGTACAGTTGGGAAAAATACGAAGTTCTTATCTGTCAGATTAAGAAAATCTTTATTTAATAAATATGTTAGTCGCTCTCAAGCGAATGTTAAGGCATTTGATCCTAATTCTTCTTTCTTTATGTATGAAGAATTTGATCCAGGAATGAGAATGATTTATGATAGAACCTTTGAAATAAATACAACTGTAGAATATGCCAATGACTTTTATGATTCATTTGCGAAGTTGTTAGTAACGAAGTTTTTTCAAATGGTAAATGACCGTCAGGTTTTAAAAGAAAAAAATAAACATCCAAAAAATTTACAGCCAGTAATGAAGGCAAGAGAGATACTTTCAGATATATCGAATAAGGATATTGATTTAGATTCTCTAGCTAAAGAATGTGGATTGAGTGGAAGTAGATTGCGTTTCTTATTCAAAGAGACGTTTGGTATGACCATTCATCAATTCCACAATGATTACAAATTAGATGTTTCTAGAAAAATGTTGATGGAAGGACAACGATCAATAATGATGATCGCTCTAGATGTTGGATTCTCTAGTTCAAGTCACTTTACAACAGCATTTAAGAAAAAATATAATACTACACCGAAAGAGTTTAAAAATAGTCTCACAGACAATAAGTATGTGAACTAATCAAGCTCAATCACAATTTATTCGTTTGACATATTAGTAAGTAAAGGCATCACCTATTTTTGATAAGGTTGATGCTTTTTTTTATTCCTCTATACTCTCAACATTATCATCAAACTGAACAGCTTTTTCTCCCCAAGCCGAAATCATTTCTAAAAGAGGAGCTAGGGATTGTCCAAATTCAGTCATACTGTATTCTACTTTTAAAGGAGGTTTTTCTGTAGGAATCACTTCTCTTTTAATCAACCCATCCTCTTCCAATTGTTTTAATTGAAGGCTTAATGTACGTTCACTTACTGTAGGAATCATTTTTCGAAGCTCACTGTAACGTAAGGTTTCTTCTTTCAAATGATAGAGAATAACAGACTTCCATTTCCCTCCAATGTACTTCATGGTTAAGCTAGTACAACAAGGATAAATCTTTCCATCAACTTTATATTTCATATACAGCGGTATTTATATCAACAAATGTTAAAAATAGATACTTACATTTTTGCCCGTTATTGTATTAATTAATAACACTACTTATGTTTGCAACTATAAAAAGTAAAGTTACTAAAATTAATGAAGTAATATCAATTATAACATAATTATTAAGATCTTTTAGATCTCTTAAAAAGTGAATGGTCATTAATAAAATCATTTTAAGAGAACAATTTTTGAAAATTTAACGTTTAGAAAATCAAACAAAAACAATAGAAATTATGGAATTTATCGACATCGCAAAATCAAGATATACAACAAAAAAATATGATGCTTCTAAGAAAGTTAGTGCTGAAGATATTGAAAAGTTAAAAGAGATTTTAAGATATAGTCCTTCTTCTATCAATAGTCAACCTTGGAAATTTACAATTGTAGAAAACCAAGAGATGAAAGAAAAATTAGCTGAAGCTTCTTACTTCAATGCTCCTAAATTAATTGATGGTAGTCACGTTGTTGTTTTTAGTGCATTAGAAAGTGTAGATAAATTCGAAAAAGATATTAATGATTACTTACCTGAGGGAGCAGTTGGTTATTTCAATAATTTCTTAAAACCTCAAGGAGAGGGTGTCATTAAAAGTTGGTTCTCAGATCAAGTATACTTATCAATTGGTTACTTCCTTTCTGCAGTAGCAACTATGGGCATTGATTCAACACCAATGGAAGGTATTGAAACAGATAAATACAAAGAAATTTTAGGTTTAGAAGGATACCAACCTTTAGTGGCTGTAATGATTGGTTACAGAGATGAGGAAGACGTAAATCAACCTTCGAAAAATCCTAAATCAAGATTAGACCTAAATAAAGTAGTGGAGGTTATCTAATAAAGATTTGAAATAAGAAATAGTATTCTGTTCAAACAGGATATGGGCTAAGTATAATAAATGTAGAAAGAAGCTAGACGGTTAAAATTGTCTAGCTTTTTTTGTGTATTGATTTTTAGAATGAAATGATATAAAGATCAAAAGGAGAATAGACAAGGTCATCCAATATTTTAGTAAAATGTAATACTTAGCAAAGACACAAGACCCTATTTCTTTTTAAAAATGAAAATAAGCCCATTACTTATTGCAATACTATTTCTTTTAGGTGGATCTATTTATGCTCAAAATGAAGCAGAGTCAGAAGAAACAACGGATGAAATAAAAGTACCAAGTGATACCACAAAATTAATTCCTAAGGATAGAAACTTTCAATTTGTACCTTTTCCTAAAATTCAGAATAACCAAGTCTTTGGTTGGGGTGGGGGGATAAATCTTGTTGGGTTATATAAACTTAATCCAAAAGATACTGTAGCGTCTGTAAGTATGACGGCGATTCAACCCTGTTACTTTCAAAATGGTACGTATTGGGTTGCTTTTTACCAGAAGTATCATTTCAATGAAGACAAGCATATTGTGACTTTATTGCTTTATACCTCTAATTTCAATTATCAATTTTATACAGAAGATTTTGTCCCAGCAGATGTTGTGGATCCACATTATGAAGATTATGTTGGCTTAGGATATTCTGCAATGCTTCGGTATACAAAAAAATTAACCAAAGGATTTTATTTGGGTGTACATGCTAAAATGAACAGGAAAAAATTGACTTTTGAGAATGACCTTTTGGATGATTATATCTCAATGGATGGGAAAAATGAATTTGATGAAGTTGGCTTAGGTTTAACGGTGAATTATGATACTCGTGACCATGGATTAAATGCTTCGGAGGGTTTATATGTTTATGTTCATCATTTTACATATAGTGATAAACTAGGAGGTGATGTTAATTTCACTTCTATCGATTCAGAAATCGCCTATTATTTTAAACCACTAAAAAAAGTAATTGTTGCATCTAAAGCCACAATCAATACAAGAATTGGTGATAATATTCCATTTACTGATCAAGCTATTATGGGGTTCGGTGGAGAATATAAAATGGATTTAAGAGGTTACAATAAAGGGCAGTATAGAGGCAATCAATTTTATTGTTTTCAAACTGAAATACGATACAATATTTATAAAAAACTTTCTGTGAATGGTTTTGGAGGGGTTGGAACAGTATTCTCGGAAGATACAGAAAAACCCGTATTGCCAGCAGGCGGCTTAGGAGTTCGTTATTTAGCTTCTGAAAAATATAATTTTGTAGTAGGAGTAGACTATGCTTGGGGTAAGGATGATAATGGTATTTATTTCCAAATAGGTCAGGCTTTTTAGTTTTGCTTATAAAATTTCTCTCTGAAAGCATGAGGAGTAATCCCCATTTGTTTTTTAAAGACTTTTGAGAAATGATTGGTATTGGAGAATCCTGTTTTTTCTGCTATTAATTCTAAAGAAATTTCATGATTTAGTAATAAATGTTGAGCATGATTTATTTTTAATTGTATTAGAAATTGATGAGGAGTAGAAACAAACACTTCTTTGAAACAATGGTGTAATTTAGCCTTACTAATCCCAAAATGTAAACATAAGTTCTCAACTTGTAATGGAGCAGCTAGATTTTCATTCATATAATTCTGAATTTCCATCATCAGTGCAGCATCTCTTGGGTGAATAGTACTAACACTTTGATCTTTATCTTTTTTATAGAGTTCATATAAGAATAAAGTGGTAATGCAAGATTAAAAGGATCTACTTTATCACCAATAAAATCAGGTGTTCAAGATGACCTATTCCCAATTTATGAACACAATGATTTTTAAAAGATAATTACTAAAAACAACTATTTCTATTGACTAAGCCTTTCTTGTATTGGAAAGGTTTAGTTTCTTATTTAGGTAGTTGTCAAACTATTTATATTTAATCTATGATTAAAATCATATAGTGTATAGTGTTGCGTGTTAGTATTATGGTTAAGTGTTGTTTAGTTAGATTTTTTTTTAAAATAAAAATCTCTTTTCTTTGATAATAATGAAAATTGTACATTGTTTTTAAGTAAAGTTCAATCTATTCCAATTATTTAATTCTTCCAAAATACTCTTCAAATTTAAGTATTGTATAACGATGTACATAATTTTTTATTCATGATTAAATTCAAACTTTTTATTTATGAAATATTTTTACAAACTATTATCAATAGCATCTTTGTGTGCTTTTTTTTGGTCTTGTTCTTCTAATGAAGACAGTGTTATTCAAATTCCAAATGCATCTGATATTACATTATCTGTAGGTGATAATATAGACTTTTTAAGAGGGACTGCAGTTGTAGATTTAACTGTTTCTAATGCATCAGGATTCTCATTTTCATTGGAAAATATAAAGGTTTCTTCTGGAGCTACTGTTGTTGATGCAGATGCTGAAGTCAATGGAAATACAATGACGCTCTCTTTTGATTCGAAAGAATTTGAAGATGGAGTACAATTATTCACTTTTACAGGAAATATAGTAGGAGCAGATGATTTATCGGAAAATGCACTATCGTATGATTTTGAAGTGGAAGTCGATAATTATTTACCTCCATATTACTATGAACCTGGGTATGTTGGCTCGTTAGATTATGTTCACTATGAAACTGGATCTGTAGAAGAAAACAACTTAAGATTAGTAGAATATTCTAATCATAGTATATATGTTTATTTTACGGACGCTAATAAGAATAGAATATCAGATGTCTATAATGTCAATGACCTTACAGAAGAATTAAAGGTCAGTATTCCGGAAGAGAATAGAGAAAGAGAATTTTATAAAGTAGAAGTAATTGCCCATGACTTTGACAATATTGCTCTATCAAATGGTATTGAAGAGTTATTTAGAAGAAAAAACCTTTCATTTTATAAAGTAAATTCAACTGATGCTGATTTGACTTCTTATTTAGTAGAAGAAGAGGAGGAAGAAGAAGAAGAAATTGAATATAAGACAATCTATTTTGCTAGTGTAGATTATGGTTCTTTAAAGTATTATAGAACATCTAATTTTAAATCTTTGCCTTCTCCGAGTGAAAATATCAAACTCTTTTACGAGCATAAGGTAAGAGCTACATTAGATCCGAGCAACCGTGCTTTAGATTATGTAACATTCTATACACAAAACAGAGATCGAGGAGTTTCATGTATTTCAAGTTTATATAATGATGGAGATACAGTATTTCTTACTGTTGCAGATATGAAACAATATATTACTTTGAAAAGTACAATTGAAAACTATCAGTTTAATGCTGTATTTGAACAAGATGGTGTAGACTATTTCCATCGTCACGTTTTAAGACTTTTCTCTAATAGTACTTTTGTTTATTTTTTCTATAATATAAAAGACCATTCGCCTAAAGCATATGGTACAACCTTTACAGACACTAACAATAATACAACAACAAAATATACATCTAATGCTCAAAGTATTTCTGCCGTGACAATAAAAGATGTTTCAGGACACTCTTCTACTTTTGATAACAACACATTTTCTTTAACAAATACAGACTTCTTAGCGGATGATGATTTGATTACAGTTGATGCGATTATCGATGGTGCGGAAAATGAAGATAATAGAATTGTAGAGCCAACAATTCGCTATTCAACTACGGCTACTAATGAAGTTAATTTTGATTTTTCAGGAGGGATTGATGCAGATAATATTCTGAATGGAACTTTTGATAATATTGGAAATACCGTCAATATCAATACTGTGAG
This sequence comes from Flammeovirga sp. AWQ4_249, assembly GCF_056161045.1. Taxonomy (NCBI): domain Bacteria; kingdom Pseudomonadati; phylum Bacteroidota; class Cytophagia; order Cytophagales; family Flammeovirgaceae; genus Flammeovirga; species Flammeovirga sp. AWQ4_249. The sequence goes on along the minus strand of NZ_JBSWYJ010000058.1, from coordinate 9,561 downwards.
AACTACTTATGAAAGTAACAAACACAAGTACGAAGAAGGATATTTCAAAGTAACTGTTGAAGACAATTTATAGTCTATAGATAAAAATTTTTTTTAGCCCATTCAAAAATTGAGTGGGCTTTTTTATTTATTATGTATGACAATTATCGGAGGTTTAGTATATTTAGATGACTCTAAATTAAATTGCAAAGCAAACTAAATTTTAAAAATGACAAAGACTTCTATACTTACTTACATACTTTTATTATTGTCATCTTCTCTATTTTCTCAAGATGTATTGAAAAGTCAAAGAGGTAGTTCTAATACTTATATTTATAAAATTTCAAATGCAGAAGCAGCAGATATTTATGAATATGATGGATATTCAATGAATAAGAGTTATTTCCATTCTCTTGTAGATTCGATAGATAGAGAAGATGAAATCCATGAAAAGAATTTACCTACTGGACATTACTTATTGACTTATGCAGAAAACAATAAACAAGTCGTAGAGTATTATGCCGTTGAAAATGTTGATGTATTCTTTTTTAATAACGATACAGATTTAGCCGTTCAAGTTTATAATTTAAAAGGAGAGGTTATCGAAGACGCAAAAGTCAAGATGAATAATAAAAAACTCTCATTTGACACAAAGACAAAAACTTATTTAGATAAAAAATCAAATAGAGAAGGTCTGATATCTGTAGAATATGAAGGCCATATTTCTTATACAAATACACAAAAAAAGTATAAAAACTCAGCTTTTAATAGAGGTTTTAGAAAAGTAGTTTACGGAACACCTCTAAAGTATGTATATGCTCCAATTAATTATGTAATTTCTTTACCTATTGATGGATATAAATCAATAAAAAGAAGCTATGCAACGGGCTCAATTTATAGGACTAAACATTTTGCTATTAAAACATTTGATGATTTTAGATGTCTTTTTGATGAGTTTTATTGTGATGGTTATTATCAAGAGATAAAGGATAAGCATAATGGTTATTTAGTATTTAACAAGCCAAAGTATAAACCGAATGATACAGTAAAGTTTAAAGCATATATCGTTAATGAAAAGTCTGGTAAACCTTACAGTAAAGATGTAGATGTATTTATTTCAAGATATTCTATTGAGAAAAAAATAACGACCATTTCACCTTATAATTCAGGCGGGTATACTTATGAATTTTTGCTTGCAGACTCATTGGAGATGAAGTTAGATTATTACTATAATGTTGTTTTAAAAGATAAAAAAGGGAGAACAATTATCAGCCAATCATTTTCTTATGAAGAGTATGAACTAGGGAAAACAAAGCTGGAAATTTCAACGGATAATGATATACATTATAAGGGAGAAGATTTAAAGTTAACGATTAAAGCTACTGATGAGAATGATCTCTATCTGATGGATGCAAATGCTGAGGTATTTCTTTCTTTTGAGTCAATTGATACGGTTTATGACGATTATACTTTCGTACCGAATACATTATTAACCATCAAAAAAGATTTAGCAACCAATGGTGATACTGAAATAATACTTTCCGATAGTTTATTTCCAAAAGTAGAAATGAATTATAAGATTAACGTAATTATGCGAACTTCAGATAATGAAGTATCAAAAGAAGAAAAAGAGATTTCTTATAAAATTAAAGAAGAAAAAATAGGATTTGAATTACAGAAAGATTCTCTTTTGATCAAATATCAATTGAATGGAAAAGACCAATCAGAGTTAGGGGAAGTTTATGGAATAGATGCTTTTGGAAATACTACATTTATTGCAGAATCTACACTTCCATATCAATTGAAAATCAATCCTTATTATGATACCTATTTTGTGAAAGTGGGTGATTTTTATGAAGATAAAAAAGTCGATAACTTATCGAGTGGTATTCAAGTGTATACTCAAAGAGATCAAGATTCTATAAAAATTAATGTAAAAAACCCTTCAGATATTCCTTTTAATTATAATTTTTATCAACTAAACACAGAGAAAGAAAAAGGGTTTACAAAAACATTAGCTATAACAAGAGAAGCAAAAAACCATAAGAACTACTATTTCACAGTCAATTATGTTTGGGGAGGTGAAGTAAAAAAAGAAACCTATCTAATTGGCCTGAATGAGGAACAATTGAATATTAAAGTCAAAACACCAAAAATTGTCACACCGGGTGCTACCTCTACATTTGAAATAGAAGTGACAGACTATAAAAATAACCCTGTCGAAGGCGTTGATATTACTGCATATGGTATCACTAATAAATTTGAACATGTACAAAAAAAACCACCTTTATTAAAGAAAAAGAAACGAAATAAAACACTTATCAATTCTTTTGATGAAGGTTCAATGAAAAATAAGGTTAATAAAATAGATCTAAATTATACAGAATGGAAGACATTAGCGAGTTTAGATACAATACCTTATTATAATTTCTTGTATCCTGAAAATGGAATTTTTAAGACTGAAATTTCAACAGAAGATAGTATTACTCAGTTTATTCCTTATGTGGTATATAAAGGAAAAGTTCAGCCTATTCAAGTTGTGTCTATTAATGATGTTCCTCGATATTTTGGATGGACACAAAGATATCAACCTGCAGCTATCCGTACATTTCCTGGAAAAGTAAGTTTAAAAATAAGAACCACAAATGCTGAAATTGAGATTAAAGATTTTGAATTTCAAAAAGGGATGAAAACAATTTTTAGTATTGATAAAGAGGTTCAGAGTAATGAAAATATTAGTGTAAAAGAAATGCCTTTTGTCATCACTGATCATGAAATAAATTTATGGTCAAAATATACTTTAGTTTATTCAAACAATTTTAAGACTATTGCTTTTTTAGAAAATAACGATAACTATTTTTTACTTAATGATAAACCGAAAACTCATTCTTATACTAGTTTTGTAGGGCCAATATATGGGAAAGCCTCACTAAATGTACTAGAAAGCTATGATCAAAGCTTTAATTTTGAGCCTTCTTACAAATACTTTTTCTCTGAAAAAATGATGAAAATGAAAGATTATACATTTGGGAAGAAGTCATTTTTCACAGACAATACTTCAATTGATTTTGATAGTGAAGTTTTGACCGAACAAAAAATTAAACAGCAATGGAAAAACTTTTTGGAAGAAGAAAGAAGGAAAAAAGCAATCTATTTTAATCCTAAAAAAACGTATGAAGGACGAGGAGAGTTAATTGCTGAAATAGAATCAAAAAATAAACTAGAAGATCTTCCTTTAAATACTTTATTGATGAAGTTGGATGATGGGGATTTTATTAGAGTTTACCAAGGACAAAATAAAAGGTTTCATGACTTGGATAGTGGTTATTATCAGTTGATTTATTTTTATTCTGATAAAAAATATTTTGTGAAAGATTCTGTTAGAGTAGATATCAATGGTACAAATTATCTCAAAATAGAACAGCCAACGAAATTTAGCCATGATGAATTTGGTAAATCAGTATCTGATCTTATTGAAAGATCTATTTATGGTAATAAAAAAGGGTTTTACGATGTAATTGAAGACTATCAGAATATAAAAAATAATTATACGAAACAGTTTACTTACAAAGGAGCAGGAGATATTATATCAGGAGTAGTTTTGGAAAATGAAGAACTTATACCTGGTGTTACTGTAAGTGTTGTAGGAACAAACTTAGGTACTATAACTGACTTAGATGGTCAGTTTTCATTAAAAATACCAGAAGGAAAAGATCTGCTAAAGTTTTCATCTATTGGTTATAAAGAGCAAATAGTAGCTGTTGAAGGGAATTTTATCGAAGTACATTTAGATCAAGAACATTTAAAATTAGAAGAAGTAGTAGTAATTGGGTATGCGGTACAAACTAAAAAAGCTTTAACTGCTTCTGTTAGTACTGTGGAGGTATTAAAAGGACGAGTGGCAGGAGTTAATGTAAGAGGAGTACCAGGTGCATCTTCAAACATTGTAATAAGAGGAAATAATAGTATTTCATCTGGAGAATCTTTGGTTGTCATTAATGGGAAAATTTACGAAGGGGACATGGCATCAATAGATAAGAATTTGATACAAAGTATGGAAGTTCTAAAAGATGCATCTGCCACTGCTATTTATGGTTCAAGAGGAGTAAATGGCGTAATTTTGATTAACCTTTCAGAGAAAGAAGTATATAAGTTAGGGCTTAAATTAGGTGCTCAAGCTGAAATGAATGATTCCTTTTTAAAGCAAGCAAAAGGTAAGAAATCTTTAAGGACAAATTTTGATGATGCTGCTTTTTGGGAACCTTCTTTAACAACTAATGCAGAAGGAAAAGTAATATTTGAAGCCACATTTCCAGATGACATCACAAAATGGGATACTTTCTTTTTGGCCATGAATGGAAAAAAACAATCAGGAATGACACAAGAAAGCATTAAATCGTATATGCCTTTAGCAGGACAACTTTCCATGCCTCGTTTTGTGAATGCTTCAGATACTGTACAAAGTATTGGTAAAGCATTAAATTATCTTGGGGATTCTCTGCAAACAAAAATTACATATACTCTAGATGGACATAATGAATGGACAAAAGATATTACGATAAAAGATGTTCATATTGATACATTAACCTTTTCATCTAATCAAGATAGTCTTTCAATTCAATATATGGTAGAAAGTGAAAGTGGATTTTTTGATGGAGAAGAAAAAAAATTACCTGTTTATCCTTTAGGTATTGAACTTGCCAAAGGGACTTTTGATGTTTTGGAAAATGATACTTCATTTAATGTATCAAGTAGTGAGGGAATATCTCAAATATACGCAAGTGCAAATTATCAAGGAATTCTAGAAAATGAAATTGAACATGTGATTGGGTACAGATATTTATGTAACGAACAATTGGCTTCAAAACTAAATGCTCATCTTGCATCTTATACGATTAGTCAAAAGAATGGAGATAAATATAAACATGAAAATGCTATTAAAAAGTTGATTAGGAAACTTGATGATTCAAAAAATAATAATGCTTTATGGGGATGGTGATCTGGAAATACTACAACTATGTGGATCTCAAATTATGTTTTCGAAGCTTTATTAAATGCAAAAAAATCGGGTTTTAAGGTGAACTTAGAAAAAGAAGATATAAGCTTGTATTTGGATAAATATGAAAATGCACAAATAGAATTAACCTCATATGAAAAGTTGCATTTCATCAAACTATACCAAATGATAGATGATTTTGACAATAGTGCTCGCTTGTTAGTAAGTCTAAAGAAGACTACAGGAAGCTTACATTATAAACTAGAGAAGGAAAGATTAAAACAGATTCAAGGTTTCGAAACAAATATAAGCTTTATTGATTCTTGTAGAAAAGAGACAATGTTCGGAAATGTCTACTTTGAAGAAGTGAAAGATCCAAGTATATGGAGAAATCAAATTACAGAGAATACCATTCAAAATACGCTATTAGTGTATCAAATTTTCAAAAATGATTCTACAAAAAATCATGATGAAGACTTAAAGAAAATGAGAAATTATCTGTTGGAAAAAAGAACAGATGGCTACTGGGAAAATACATACACATCAGCAAAAATTATAGCGACTATCATCGGTGATATTCTGGATGAAAATGATGAATTAATATACCCTGAATTAGAAATTAAGGGGAGTATCCAAAAAACAATCACTGATTTCCCTATGAGTCTAACGTTACAAAAAGGTGAAGAAATCTCAATTCAAAAGAAAGGAAACTTCCCTATATATTTTACACAATATGAAAAATATTGGGAGAGTAATCCAACAGCTAGAACAGAAGATTTTGAGGTGACTTCTTACTTTAGTAATAGTGAAAATAATACCTTAATTGCAGGAGAAGAAGTAGAACTAATCGTAGAAGTAAATGTAAAAAAAGCATCAGATTACGTCATGGTCAATGTTCCTATTCCAGCAGGGTGTTCCTATGCTTCCAAAAAGAAGGGTAACTACTATGAAGTACATCGAGAGTATTATAAAAATGAAACGGCTATTTTCTGTAAAAAATTAAAAGAAGGTCATTATACCTTTAAAGTGAAATTATTACCGAGATACTCAGGAGTCTATCATATCAACCCAGCAAAAGCAGAGTTAATGTATTTCCCAACATTCTATGGAAATAATCAACTAAGGAAGATCAATATTGATACAACAAAAGTACAATAATCAGAAAAGGAACATCATTCAAGGTGTTCCTTTTTTTTTTTTATCATAAAATTCTTTAATTTATTTTAATATTACTAATAACGTATTTGTGTAAATGAAAAGGGATTACTTTTTGTATTTTTATTAATTAGAACTCTTAGAGACCTATTTATTTTTTACAGATTCATTATAAACTATACGATATGAAGAAAATACTTTTTGTACTCTTATTATTTTGTGGTACTTCGCTACTGACCAACGCTCAAGGAAAAAAACACCATCATCATGATCACCACCATGGGCATAAGAAAAAGAAAAAACATCATCACGATCATCATTGTCATCATCATCATCATGACTATACATATGTGATTGTAGATAACCCTTATGAGCAAGCACACTTAGATATGAATACAATTTCTATCAATGTGAAGTTATCAAAAGCTCAAAAATCAAAAATTGAACAGGCATATTTGAACTTTTATCTTACACTAAACAAGTACAATAATTTAGGAGAAAAGGAAAGAAAGAAAAAATGCTCTGATTTGGAGAAAAAGCGAGAAGATAATATACATAATATATTGAATCAAAATCAATTTAACTTATATGCAAGTTTTATAAAGACTTGGAATTAATGTAAAAAGGCTTTAGCATAAATAAAAAATGCTAAAGCCTTTTTTCTGAGTAATTCAATTACTTAATGTTTATTTCACAGAGTTCTCAACAATTAATCCTTGTTGTTCTACAATAAATTGATAAGATAATTTCCCTAAATTTTCACCATCTACTGTAGCTTTCCAAGCACCATGACCTGCTCCTTTTAAAGGAAATAATTTAGCCGATAGACCATTCTCATCATATATTTTTTTGAGTTTTTCTGCTTCACTAAAAGGAGTGTTTTTATTTTGGTCTTGTGTACCATGAAGAATTAATAACGAAGGATCTTTACTATCAAATCTATTTTTACCATCTAATCTTTCTAGAACATCAACAACTGCTTTTGTTCCCCAAAGGTCAATAATGGTTTTTACTTTATACTCTTCTTTCAGGTGTGTAGTTGATAAGGTCGGGTCTGTTTCTATACTAATTTCATCTCTGTAATCTTCAAGATTAGAAATTCCCAACCCTATAGCTGTTAATGCACCAGCAGAACTTCCACCTACAGTAATGTAATCCGTATTGATATGATATTGTTCATTGTTGGCAATTACCCATCGCATCGCTGCTTTTGCATCACGTAAGGCAGGGTATACAGCCAATGCTTGCCCTCTCACCTTTTGAGGATATTTTTTAGCAATATTCACCCAATTTTGAGGAACTGTCCCTATATCTTTCATTACTCTATAATCCGCAGAAATAAATACCCATCCTCTAGAAGCAAAATACTTTCCCATATTCGCAATGTGTACCATTTTACGAGAACCACTTTTAAAACCTCCACCATGAAAAAATAGATAGACAGGTCGATTATTATCATTATTTACAGGGGCATATACATCCAATTTAAGAGGAATTGTTTGAGCATTTTTACTATTTAAAGTTTCATGACTTAAGCCTTTAGCGTATATAATACCTTCTGTGATTTCAACTTTATAAGTAGACTCAGGTTTTACGGTTGGAATCTTATTTTCCCCTTTAAATGATACTAACATCACAAAGGAAAAAGAAAGTAAGTAGAATAATTTATTCATAAATATTTTTAGTTAGATATAAACAACTTGAATAAAGATATTAGAAGGAATGTTAGTTTGGTAATTTATTCAATGAAGGAAGAAAAAGTAAACTATTATTTCAAAAATATGAAGATTCTAATTTGGACATAAAAAAAGGCATTGCTAAGTAATTGAAGCCATAGCAATGCCCATATTAATCTAACAAGGATTAATACTTATGACAAAGGAACGCATTTATTTTTAATAAATAGCACATTTTAGAAATTCAATTTATAATAATCCTAAATTGTGGAATTCTATAAGTAAAAATTAGCCTTGATGAGCATTACCTCAATTTTTTAATTTCTTCAATACTTAAATTAGTAACCTTAGAAATATCCTCTAGAGGTAAATTCATTTCTTTTTGTTGTCTGCCATAAAGTTAATCGTTACGCAATGAATAATTAGTTGTGAGTAAGTTAAATGATAAGTTTTAATATAAAAATAGATATTAGTGAGTTTATAGTGAATATTTTTTGCAGTTTTATAGAAACTAATTCTAATAAAATGAAGGATAGAGAAGTTAAGAATAGAATAATAATTATAGGAAATGGTTTTGATGTTGCACATGGAATAAAATCTACATATAAGGATTTTATTCATTTTTTATTATTACCAGAAAATAAAGGATCAGTAGTAGATGAAAATAAATTTCTGAAACATATTATTTCAAAACAACTTGAAGGTTGGGTGGATATTGAAGAAGAGTACTTTAAAGCATTAAAAGGTGAAATAATTACCAAAATTAACGGTTTTTAACAAGATAAATTCAATAATAAACGGAAGTTGAATAATGAACTTGATGAAGTAAGAGATTTACTTAATGATTATTTAGTTTATGAATATAGAAAATCAAAACCTTCTAAAAATGATCATATAAATGATGTGATTCATAGAACTTATGATCAATTAGAGAACCTCCTTTCTAAGGAAATTGGTATATATATTATTAATCTTAATTATACAAACACAGCAAGTTTATATTTAGAAAAAAGGGAAAATAGAGACCTTGTATATCTTCATGGATATCTAAATGGTATTGAATCTTATAAACCTCTTTTTGGTTATGGAGATGAAGAAAGTGATAGTTATAAAAATTTAGAGAGAACAGGAGATAATGATTTACTTAAGAATATTAAATCGATTAAATATCAGGAAAATGAAAATTTAGCTAAGGTTTATGATTGGTTAGATAAGGATATATTTGAAGTAGTAATTATGGGGTTATCATGTGGTTTCTCTGATAGAACGTTATTAAAAGAAATTTTTAATCATAAGAATTGTGAGAAAATATTCCCTAATTATTATGGTAATGATTCTTTTAACAGAGTAGCAAATATTTCAAGATGTTTTACAGATAAAGAAAAGTTTAGAAGAAGAGTTGCAAATAAAAATGAGTGTAAAAAATTTTATTAGAAATTCTATAATTGAAAGCATACCCTCTAAGTCTACGATAATTCGGCCTTGAAGAAAAAAGCGTCATAATTTAATGTAATGAACCGTTAAAAATGATTTTCTTGTTTGAGCGATAGCGAGTTTAAAATCATTTAGGTGAATGGAGTGAAATTTAGCTTTTTACTTCACAGCCTTGAATTTTTGCTTCGTTTTGTTTCAAGACAAAATGAAGAAGAAAGATTTTTTGAAAGTGACACTTTCCTGTAAAGTGTGTAAGTTCTTTTTGGATAGGGTTAAGTTTTAGAACTTGACTCTATCTCCAAATATAATTAAAAATTGATT
>NZ_JBSWYJ010000057.1:0-31472 GCF_056161045.1 Flammeovirga sp. AWQ4_249 | reverse complement strand
CTTACGGGTTTGTTTGTAGCGAGAACGAGAGTTGAACTCGTGACCTCCGGGTTATGAATCCGACGCTCTAACCAACTGAGCTACCTCGCCATTTCGGAGTGCAAATATGGTATGTATGCTGTTAAAGTGCAAATCCTATATAAGTAATTTTAGTAAAAAAATGTAAAGGAGAATTTAACTCGTTTAAATTGAATGAAATAAAATATTGATATTACATAAAATTATTTCTAAAAAAAACATTTCAGTATTTTAGTGAAATGGCTTTTTAAACAATTAAATATTCTTAATTTGAGTTTATTTAGAAATTTTTTGATCTATAGACCACTTACCACCTCCATTAATCATTAAGAAGAGGCTTCCTAAAAGCATAGACCAGTCCGTGCGACTACCATGCATCATTACCCAAAAACCATCGTTTTCTAAAACAGCCATCTTAGTAGTAAAAATGGCAACTAGCATGATTACAAAAGTGATCAAACTATTTAATCTTGTGATTAGACCTAAAATGATCATTAAACCACACACTATTTCGAAAAAGCCAACGAAACTTCCTAAAAACTCTGGATTAGGTAAACCAATTTTTTCAAATCTTCCAGCTCCTCGAATGGCAGGGAATAAAAATTTTTGAATACCTTCAGAAAAAAAGACTGTGCCGACCATTAATCTAATAATAATAAAAGTTGGGTTTGAAGCTGTTTGTAAAATTTTTTTAAACATAATTTTGAATAGTATTTTGATTGATTTACAAAAATATTGAAGAACCTTCAATTAATAATGGTCTATTTGAAAATGAATTGGTATTACTAGAGTCAATATTCTTTTCAATGAAAACAATCTAGTAATAGGCATTTTAATAGTATTTTCTTACCTTGAAACATCATTTAGTTATTATACTTCTACTTTTTTTATATTTTTGCAAGCATGTTGCAGAAAGTCATATTAACCTATATAATTCTATCTATCGCCTTCACTGTCTCTGCTCAAGAGCAATTTTTTAGAGGGAAAGTATTAGACAACGAAACGAAAATACCATTGGAAGGTGTGAGTATAAGTATCGTAGATCAAGAAAAAGTTATTGTTCTGACAGATAGATTAGGTGGATTTTCATTTACAAATAATCAATCATCATTAAATTTGAAGTTTCATTTCCTTGGATTTCAAGAACAGGTAATTCAAGTAAATTCAAATGAAGCAATTATTGTCAAGTTAAAGCCTGCGTGGGAAGAATTGGAAGTGGTAGATGTTCATGAACATGGACATGAAGAGCTTTCTTTATCAGGGTTAAATACATCTAGTATTAATGCATATTCCCTAGAATCGCAAAGGGCAACGACAATCTCTGAGACACTTTCCAAGACTGCGGGAGTTTCTTATATCAGCACAGGTGTAGGGATCTCTAAGCCAACTGTAAGAGGAATGGCAGGAGCAAGGGTTGTTGTAAGTGTCGATGGTATCAAGTTGGAAGATCAACAGTGGGGTATGGATCATGGTTTGTCGGTTGGACAATCTACAGTTGATGAAGTTGAAATTGCGAAAGGAGCTGCAACTTTAAAGTATGGATCTGATGGGTTAGGAGGTGTAATCAAAATGAAATCACCAGAACCACTTGGAGAAAATAGTATTGAAGGTAGTGCAAGCTTAAATTATAAAAGTAATAACCAATATTTTGGTGGTGATTTTAAAATAAACGCTCAAAAGAATAAAATCTTCTATCAATTATCTGGTGGCTACGAAGATTTTGGAAACTATACAGTTCCGGCCGATGAATTTAGTTATCTTGGAAGAATATATAAAATCAACGATGGAGTTTTAGCCAACACAGGCGGAGACATTGGGTCATTGAAAGGTACAATTGGCTATGAAGGTAAGAAATGGATAAGTAGTTTATCTTATAGTCTATTTAATGAAACTGTAGGGTTATTTCCTGGAGCAACAGGGGTGCCAACTCAAGATTGGATTGATAGTTTTGGAGACGAAAGAAATCCAGAAGTACCAAGACAAGAGATCTTTCACCAAATGGTAACATGGAATTCTCACATTGATACTTGGGGAGGTGTAATATGGGCTGATTTTGGCTATCAACACAATAATAGAAAAGAATTATCGGATCCTACTAGACATGGTAGACCTGTAGATGAAAATGGAAATGTTGCCAATGCATTAGATTTACAAACCTTTACCTCTAATATTCATTTTGATGTTGAAAAAGAAAAACATAAATGGGAAGTTGGTGTCAGTTATGAATATCAACAAAATACAAGAGGAGGTTTTGATTTTTTAATACCTAATTATGTGCAAAATTCAGCTGGTGCTTATGGAATGGTAGGGTTGTCAATTTCTGATAATTTAAATTTTATAGGAGGCTTGAGATTTGATTATATCTCTTTTAATTCTGAAGGTTATACCGATCCATTCTTCAAAGATCCTCCAGGTTCAGAAATACCATGGGTAAGAACAGAAGATATTGATAATAATTACTATAATGTAACGGGTTCGTTGGGTTTGCAATGGACAATGTTCAATTTGATTTATGCTAACACGAATATTGCAAGAACTTTTAGAGCACCTACTGCAAACGAACTAGCTTCTAATGGTGTGCATCATGGTACTTTTAGACATGAAGAAGGAAATGCAGATTTAAATCCAGAACAAGGCTATCAATGGGACATTAATCTATCGATTGATAAAGATAAATTTGGAGTGAGTTTTAATCCTTATTTTAATTATTATTCAAATTACATTTACCTATCTGCAAGTGGTGATCCATCTCCATTACCAGATGCAGGTCAAATCTATAAATATACAGAAGGTGAAGGTTACTTTATAGGATATGAGTTAATGTTAAATTGGGAAATTACAAAATCACTTATGTTCTCTAATGCTACAGAATACGTATATGCCCAAAATATAGATTTGAATAGGTCTTTTCCTTTTATTCCTCCTTTATCTTCATTATTTGAGTTTACATATACAGCACCAATTAGACATAACTTCTTTTCAAAACCTTTTGCTTCAATTAATACTGAATTAGTACAAGCCCAAAAAAGAGTAGATAGAAATGAGCTTCCAACAGATGGATATTATGTATTGGGACTAAAAATTGGTACCGGGTTTACAATGAAAAATCTTTACGGTAATCTCATCTTTAAAATAGATAACCTAACGGATAATGTTTATATGAGACATCTATCTAGATATAGAATATTAAACCTACCTGAACCTGGAAGAAATTACTCTGTGAGTTTATCTGCGTGGTTTTAAAAAAAATGTACTATCTTAGGCAGGTCAAATTTTAAAAATGGTATATTAAGACAATACTCGATTTTTTAAATATCTATTGTATTCCTTTCAAACTTCTATCTAAAATAAAACAGATGAAAAAATTAACATTAACGGCGTTGTTGTCGTTTTTAACATTCTCTTTATTCGCTCAAGGAATTACTTTTTTTGAGGGATCTTGGGATGAAGCTAAAGCTGAAGCAAAAAAAACAAATAAGCATATTTTTGTAGATGCTTATACGACATGGTGCGGTCCATGTAAATTCTTAAAAAAGAAAGTATTTCCAGAGAAAGTAGTAGGGGATGTATTCAATGAAAGTTACCTTTCTATCGCAATTGATATGGAAAAAGGAGAAGGTATTGAATTAGCAAAGTTGTGGGAGGTAAAAGCTTACCCAACTCTTTTATTCTTGTCTCCAGAAGGTGAATTGGTACATAGAGCTGTAGGTGCTTTACAAGCTCCTCAATTTGCTCAATTAGGTAAAGATGCTTTAGATCCGACAAAACAATTGGTGACTTTAAAGAATAAAGCAAATGCATCTAATGCTTCAAAAGATGATATTTTTAACTATGTAAAAGCAACATATAATGCTTATCAGGCAGATAAAGAGGCTTTAGCACAATGGTTGAAATTACTAACAGATGAAGATCTACAATCAACGGAAGTGAGTGAAACAATTGTTTTAGCAGCGTATTTATCTGATTTAAATAGTCCAGTATTAGATTATTTACCAAAAGTAAATGCTGATAAAGGTAACGTGGAGAGTGCTTATACTAGAATGGCTGGTAATTTAATTAGTCCTATTTTAAGAGCTTCTGAATTGGATGAAACAAAGTGGAATGAAGCAATTGCTATAATTAAGGAAAAACTTCCTGAAAGTGTAAGTGAAAAAACTGTAGCACAATACTCGGTAAGTTATGCTTTGAAAAAGAACGATATTGCTCAAGCGTCATTAAATATTGATAAAACGATAGCAATGTCAGCTGATGTTTCACCAGAAAGATTAAGCAGCATGTTAAATTCTTATGCTTGGACTTTCTTCAAAATGGAAGTAGAGACAAAGTATATGAAAAAGGCATTAACTTGGATTAATCGTTCGGTACAACTAAAAGAGAGCTTTGCTAATGTTGATTCAAAGGCTAATATTTTATTTGCTTTGGAGAAATACGATGCTGCAAAAGATGCTGCTGAAAAAAGTATTGCCTTAGCAAAAGAAGCTGGTCAAGACGCTTCAGATACTGAAGCTTTATTAGAGAAAATTAATTCAGCTATGAACTAAGCTTCTCATTAATAAATAAAAACGCCTTGCAAAAATTAATCTGCAAGGCGTTTTTTTATATTCCTATCTAAATGAAATGTTAGTTGCGTACACCATGAGCTTTTGACTCATAAAGTCCAGAAGTTGTCATTTCAACAAATTCTACTTCACCTTTCATTTGCTCAAGAGACGTTGCACCTTGGTAAGTCATACCCGAAGCAAGACCTCCTAAATATTTCTTAATGATAGGTTCAACTGGCCCTTTGTAAGGAACAAGAGTTTTTTCACCTTCAACAGAAATAACTTCTCTTGATTTTTTATTGTCTTTTTTCAACTTACTGATTGCAGCATCAAATGATGCCATACCACGATAAGTTTTAAATTTTCCTTCAGTAGTAGTGATTAATTCACCTGGTGCTTCATCTGTACCAGAAACAATTGAACCAACCATTACGTTATCAGCGCCTACACCAATTGCTTTTACAACATCACCAGGTTGTTTGATACCACCATCTGCACAAATTGGAATACGATTTCCAACAGCTTGATAGACATCATCAATAGCAGTTAATTGAGGAACTCCTGAACCAGTCATGATACGCGTAGTACACATTGAACCTGGTCCAATTCCAACTTTTAAAGCATCAGCACCCCACTCAAGGAAGTCAACTGCTGCATCTCTAGTTGCAATATTACCTACCATTACATCAATATTTGGGTAATTCTTCTTGATGAATAATAGTGTGTCTTTTGTCATTTCTGAATGACCATGTGCAATATCAAGCACGATAATATCAACTTTAGCTTTTGCTAATGCTGCTAATCTTTCTTCGTAATCTTTGATACCTAAAGCTGCTGCACATAAAAGGCCTTCCGCTTTAACTTTTTTAACTTCGTCAGCTTGCTCTTCGATTGTTAAGAAACGATGAAGAACACCTAAACCACCAAGTCTACCTACCGCGATACACATGTTGCTTTCACATACTGTGTCCATATTTGCAATTAAAATTGGAATATCGATGTGGTGATTCTTAGTAACTTTAGTTCTAAAACTAACATCTCTACGAGATTTGATGGTGTTGTACTTTGGTACGATCAATACATCATCAAAACTATACGCCTTTCTGATTTTCATGGTGAAAGATTAAACTGTAATTTTTAATTCACAAAACATACAAATATAAGGAAAATGATTTAAGTTACCTTTTTAGTTGCATTGGATTTTGTGAAGAAAATTTAATGATTTTAAATTGGTTTCTATTGTTTGTGAAAATATAAATTGATAATCAGTAGTTTACTAATGTAGTATAAGTGATTTCTTTTATATTAATCAACAAATCACGTTTTTTGTGAAACTATGATTAAAGTAACATTAATAACAGGCTTTTTAGGTGCAGGGAAAACCACTTTTCTCAACAACCTGATAAATAAATATAACGATACTAAGTTTGCTATCATTGAAAATGAGTTTGGTGAAGTAGGTATTGATGGAGGGTTAATCGTCGATAATCAAGAAGATATTTTTGAACTAGCTAATGGTTGTATTTGCTGTAGTTTAAATGGCGAATTAAGAGAAGTTCTACATAAGTTATTAAACTCAGGAAAAGAAATAGATCACTTATTGATAGAAACAACAGGAATTGCTGAACCAAGTGCTATTGCAGCAGCCTTTGTAGGAGATCCTGCAATTTCTAGATTCTTTGAACTAAATGCTTGTATTTGTATTGCTGATACAATGTTTTTGGAGGATTCACTTCAAGATAATGATGTTGCTGCAAAACAAATTGCTTTTAGTGACCTCATAGTTCTTTCTAAATGTGATCTTTCTGATGAAGAACAAATCAAAAAAGTATCTTTCCATCTAAAGTTGATGAATCCATTAGCTTTGATTGAGAAGAATTACAATGGTGAAGTTATTCAAAAAGATATTTTACAACTAAATTCTTTTGATCCTGAAAAAGTAATTGAGAGAAGTAGTTTTGTTCCATCACAACATCAACATGCACACGGAGAAGTAACTTCTCATTCATTTACTTTTGAAGGTGAAGTTGATCCAATGAAATTAGAAATGTGGTTGTCGGTTTTGTTTCAATTACAATTTGAAGTGATCTATAGATTTAAAGGAATCTTTAATATAAAAGGAGAGGAACATAAGGTGATTATTCAAGGTGTTCGTAACGAATCAAAGATTAATATTGGTACTTCTTGGGGAAATGAACCACGTACGAATAAGATGGTAATCATTGGAAAAGGAATAAAAAGAGAGCCTTTAGAGAAGAAAATTAAGTCTTTATTAAGGTAATTCTGTAAATTCTTGTTAAGCGATTAATGACATAGAGAAAATAATTGGGTTTGAAATAATAAATTCTTACTTTTGCAGACCCGAATTGTGTTCGGGATTGAAATTTTTGAATTTTTCAAAATTATTTTAAAAATGGCATTAAAGCATTATGAAGTAGTCTTCATCGTGACACCTGTGTTGTCCGATTCCGAAACCACGGAGGCTATTGCTAAATTTGAAAATCATCTGAAAGGTGCAGGTGCAGACGTGTACTCTTCAGAAGATATGGGACTTAAAAAGTTGGCATACCCAATTGCAAAGAAAACTTCTGGGCACTACCATCTGTTTGAATTCAAAGCAGATCCGTCTATCATCGCTAAATTCGAATTAGAATTAAAGCGTGATGAAAACATCTTACGTTTCTTAACTGTGTCTTTAGACAAGCACGGTGTTAACTTCAACGAAAGAAGAAGAAACGGTGAGTGGGCAAAAAAATCTGAAACTGAAGAAAAAACAGCATAATGAGTCTCCAAAACGAACCTCTACACAGAAAGCAAGAGCGTACTAAAAAGTACTGCCGCTTCACAAAGTACGGTGTGAAATACATCGACTACAAGGATCCTGAATTCTTATTAAAATTCTTAAACGAGCAAGGTAAAATTTTACCTCGTCGTATCACTGGTAACTCGCAAAAATTCCAAAAGAAAATTGCTACATCAGTAAAACGTGCTCGTCAATTAGCTCTTCTACCTTACGTAGCAGACGGTTTAAAGTAATCTCGAATTAGATATTAAAAAATTTTTCTAAAATGGAAGTAATTTTAAAAACAGATATCAAAGGTTTAGGTTACAAAAACGATATCGTTAACGTTAAACCTGGATACGGTAGAAACTATTTGATCCCTCAAGGTTTCGCTAAATTAGCTACTGAAGCTAACATTAGCATGAGAAACGAGGAGATCAAACAAGCAGCTCACAAACTTGAGAAAATCAAGCAAGATGCTGAGGCTTTAGCTGCAAAAATCGGTGAATTATCTCTTACACTTACTGCTAAAGCAGGTGAAAGTGGTAAAATCTTCGGTGCGGTTACTCCTTTACAAGTTGCTGATGCTCTTAAAGCTGAAGGATATGATATTGACCGTAAGCGTATCGGTTTCTCTTCTGAGATCCGTATGTTAGGTGAGTACAAAGCTGTCCTTGATCTTCACAAAGAAGTTCAGCACGAAATTACATTAGAAGTAGTTTCTGCATAATATAATAAGTTTAAGAATTTACTGCCGTTAGGCAGCAATCTTATCACTTGAGTTTTTTCCTTAAAAGGCTTTTCTAATTTCGATTAGGAAAGCCTTTTTTGGTTTCTTTATGATTTAATCTTAATATAGTTTTCTATCTTTCTGATTTTAAGAGAAATCATTCATCTTTGCAGTATAGCATTAAAGTCTATAACCTTATCAGTCAAAAAACATTATGATAGTTAAAACAGAAGAAGATTTACAGGGGATGAGAAAAGCCAGTGAAGCAGTGGCTGAAACTCTTCGTCAAATGGTCGAATTTACTGCAGTTGGTAAAACAACGAAAGAAATTGATCAATATGGTGCTGAATTATTAAGACAATATGGTGCGAAATCAGCTCCATATGAGACCTATAAATTTCCTGGGTTTACTTGTATTGGTGTAAATGAAGTAGCTGCACATGGTATTCCTTCTGAGGATATAATTATTAAAGAAGGAGATTTAATTAATATTGATGTTTCGGCAGAACTTGATGGATATTGGGCTGATAATGGTAAATCTTTTATTGTTGGTGAAGATATTCAAAACCTTCAACCTTTAGTAGATGCATCAAAAGATATTCTTAAGCATGTTATTTACAAAATTAAAAAAGGAGTTAAGATCTCTGAAGTAGGAAGATTGATCGAATCGGAAGCAAGAAAAAGAGGTTTTAAAGTAATTAAGAATTTAGCAGGTCACGGTGTTGGAAGAAGTCTTCATGAAGCACCAGACGATATTCTTAATTTTGAAGTGAAATCAAATAAAAATAGATTCAAAAAAGATACAACTGTTGCTATTGAAACATTCATTGCTACAAAATCAACACTTGCTGTGGAAAAAGGTGAAGATGGATGGACCCTTGTGGGGAATAAAGGTGGATTTGTTACTCAGCACGAGCATACAATTTTAGTTACAGATAAAGAGCCTGAAATATTAACCATGAGTAATGGTGTTTGGGAATAAAAAATATTGACAAAAAAGGGTGATTATTACTTCAATAATCACCTTTTTTTTATTTAATCAATCCAACCTTTTCACCAATCCATTCATTGATGGTTTTAAAAAGGAAAGGATAATAACCTTCAATTTCAGTTAGCTGTACGTCACCGCGATTACCAGCCTTAATAAGAAGATGATTCATATTTGGTAAAATACGAACATCAAAATTAGCCGAATTTTTAAATGTTTCAATTCTTTCTTTGTTAAAATGGGGATCTAATAAATTATCTTTTTCTCCATATAATGTCAAAATTGGAACATTGACTTTTTCCCAAGCCTCTTTTGCGTCATAATCATAATATCTCTTCCACCATTTAATATGATCTTCTTCATCAAGTCGAGTTACATATTCAATCATAGGGGTTATGAGAATCTTATCTTGAGCGTCTAGAAGTTCTTTAGTTTTTTCACCTGAAGCTAAATATTTCATTAATTCATCCTGATAAGCTAAAGTTATATCCACATCATTTTCAGTAAATTGATCGGCAATTAATCTCTTTTTTAACCCTTGTTTTTCTTGGTCAACAAATTTAGAAACAGCACCAGATATATTTACAATAAATTTAATATCATCATTATTTGCGGCAGCGACAGGCATAATGTATCCTGCTTGATCAAATCCCACAAGACCAATTCTATCTTCATCGATTCTTTTCTGCTTTTTAAGTTTCTGAATGACTTTTTTAAGATCGTTTGCTAAATCATTGAAATCAGAAGAATTACGATCTCCGGTAGATACCCCACAACCTCTTTTGTCATAAACAAATGTAGCGATTCCATAATAAGGTAGTGTTCTAATATATTCATCAAACATTCCACCTCTAAACTGTTCACCTGCACCAGGAACATAAATCACCAATGGAATATCTTTATCTTCTATATTTGGATAAGTCAATGTACCTTCAATTTGAACATCATCATTCTTAATTGAGATGTCTTTGAAGTTGCTTAATTCTTGAAGACGCTTTCCTTCTTTTAAAGAAGTTCCTTCAACATAGGAGTCCAATTGTAATCTTTCCGCTTCACCAAATTCATTTTTATACAGCGTTACTGTAAAATCAGTAGGGAATGAGGAGGCCATTTTCGGACCAGCTGCAAAAGTAATTTGTCTTTCGTCCTTATAAGTAGGGTATAAAATTCTTTGTTTACCGTTCTTAAAATCAAGAACACTTAAAGGGTTAATAGAGCCATCGATATAAAAGGGTTCAATTTGTATAATTCTTCCATCTTCAAAACTAAAATAGCCTAATAAATTACCTAAATCTTCAATATTTATAGGAGACAGTCGAATCAAATTACAATCAAATTCTTTATAACCGACTTGAAATTTACCCATGATTGTAGAATCATTTAAAATTTCTCCTCTATAAGAAGCAGCCATTGATGGAGTGTCAATGATAAACTTTAAAGAATCTGATGTTTCTGTGAAATTACTTAATTTATCAGTTTCTTCTTGATGGTAAAATAATTTAACCTTGATTAATGAGTCTATATCTACAAACATTAAATCAGGATATAAATCAAAGTCAGCAGTACCAATCCATTTTCCTTTAAGGTTTTCATTTTTCCATTGACCATAAGAAAAATTAGATAGTAGAGTTAAAAAAATTAGTGATAAAATTAATCTTGACATCGTTTTATTTAAGGTTTAAGCTGGAATCCAATGACTAAAATGTCATCAATTTGATTTTCCTTTTTATTTTCACCGTTCATCCATCTTTCCAAGAATTGCTCAAGGGCAAAAACTTGTTTATCAGTTGGTAATTTATGAATCATATCTAAAAGCTCGCGGAACTTTTTACCACCAATTTTACGGTTAATCGGGCCGCCAAATTGGTCTTGATAACCATCTGATGCGATGTAAAAGAAGGTAGATGATTTTACTTCAATTTTGTGTGTTTCGTATTTGAAATCATCTGAATTAGCAGATCCAATACTAAATTTATCGCCTTTAATTCTTTCGAATTGGTTATGGGCAATGTAATATAAAGGATTTTTTGCACCTGCAAATTTAAGCACTGAGTTTTGTTTTTCATAAACACACATACACATATCCATACCATCTTTCAATGCTCTTTTACCTTCGCCAGGTTTATGCAATTCAACTTTAATATAGTGATTTAATAAATCTAGAATCAACCCTGGATCTGTTGTCCTATCAGCAATAACAATTTGCTTTAAAAGACGTTCTCCAATCATTGACATGAAGGCTCCTGGTACACCATGACCAGTACAATCAATAGCTGCAATAAATGCATGAGTCGGCGTATCATAATGCCAATAAAAGTCACCGGATACAATATCTTTTGGCTTGAATAAAACAAAAGAATCTGAAAAAGAAGCTTGAATAGCATCTATACTTGGTAAAATTGCATTTTGAATTCTTTGAGCATAGTTAATCGATGCTGTGATTTTATCATTTTTCTTTGAAAGTTCCTTTTTCTGAAATTCAATTTCATTATTTTGTTTCTCTAGAGAGGCATTCATTGATTGAATTTCACCATATGCTTCTTCAATTTTACGCGTATATCTATCTGTTTCCTGAGAAACTCTGTCTAACTGTCTAGTTCTTTCCTTTACACGTCTTTCGAGTGTTTTTCTATCTTTTTCTTGTTGTTTAATTAAGGATTCTTGAACTTTTTCAGTGTCTTCTTGTATAAATTTATATTTATCACTCAAAGCTAAAGAAAGCCCCATGATTTCCATAATTGTACCAAACGCAAGTGAATTTGAGGTTAAAATATTTGCTGCTAATACCCCTTCTGTTGTTAATGTATGTACTATGATAGAAGTAGTGAAAAAGGCCCAAGCCAATATGAAATATCTGGCAAACTTATTTCCTTTTCGATAAATATATAAACCTGAAAATATAAGTAGAATTGCATTTAATGATGTTGCTTTATTCGCTATTCCAATAACACTCTGATAACTTCCAATGAATGTGTAAGCACATAATAAAATTCCTAAAACAATCATGCCCCAAAGTAACCCATATATAATGGTAGAATAGTTCTTTACTTTTAAAAATGATAAAGTAAAAAGTGAGGAAGTAATGATCCAGAAACTTATTGATAAGGGGCCGACATATTTTTGAAGTACAGTACTCCATTGATGTAAATATTGAAAATTATGTCCACTTTCACTTGAAAAGAAAATAACATTAGCAACAATAGGAAGTACATACAAGAAGTAATTAATGTCTTTTAGCGAGAAAAAGATCATAAGATTGTAAAGTACCATTATTAGAATAATACCAAAATACAAACCATAGACAAGCTCAGTATATAAACTTCTTTCTAAAAATGAATCTCCTGTGTAGATACCTAATGGTAAATTAATGCCATTACTTGATTTTACCTTTAGATAAATATTATAATTCGTCTCTTTCTTTAATTCAAATGGAACAACAAAGTTTCTATGATTGATTACTCTTGAATTAAATTGAAATTGATCTCCTAATTCCCATGAAATATAATTCTTTTTTCCCTCTTCGATAAGATATACTTTAAGATAATCAAGGTTAGGATTGGCAACTTCGAAGTACCAGTTTTTATTTGCTTTTAAACCATGTTCTAATGGAATTTTTAGCCATAAAGTTTTGTCCAAGAAACCAAAGTTTAGATCTTTCGTATAAGGTTGAAAGTAATTACTTGGATCTTCTTTAATTTTAGCAAATTCAGTATCTTCAGAATCCATAAAGATTTCCGTATGACGATCAATCGTCAATTGTTCAACAAGCTCGTCTAGGTTAACAGATGGGGCTATTGTTTGTGCTTGCGAAGGGATAAAGGATAATTGCAGTAAAAAGAGTAATAAGCTTAATAGTCGCATACAAAAAATATTGTAGTGTTGGTATAAAAAAAAGATGTTATATTAGTTATCTAATAATTACATTTTTAGTATTAACGCAAAATAATATATTTTTAATATAAATACGTTGTATAATACAATAAATATAAAAAAATTAATGAGAATGAAACTAAAAAAATACTTTTTGTTTTTTTGTTTACTCACTTTCAGTCAACTTACATATTCAGCTGGAAAAAAAGCCCTATTAATTGGTATTGACCACTATTACGATTCAGATAAAGAAAGATTTGCAGAATGGCAAGATTTAGATGGAGCTGTAAATGATGCTTCAGCAATGTATAATTTATTGAAATCAAAATATGGATTCAATACAAAAGATCTAACCTTACTAGTTTCACCTAAAACGACTACAAAAAAGTCAATTTTAAAATCATTCAATCAACTTATTAAGAATGCAAAAAAAGGGGATCAAATTTGTGTTTATTATGCGGGACATGGAGCACAAATCAAAAATTCTCGTTTTTATGAATTAGATAAAAAGCATGAAGCAATTGTTCCTTCTGATGTTCTCAGAACTGAAGAGTATTTACTTGATGTGGAAATAAATGCTTTACTAAATCAATTAATGGATAAAGAAGTTCAACTAACTGTAATTTTTGATAATTGTTTTAGTGGGTCCGGAACAAGAGGGAAAATTGATTTGAATGCATTACAATCAAGATATGTGCCTGTAAGTGAAATTGATTTGAACCAAACCTTTACAAAACAAACTTCTGCAGCTGAAAGAGGTGCTTTAGTAATATCAGCGGCTCAAGATTATCAATTAGCAAAAGAATACAAAGATAGTCGAGGACAATCACATGGGGTATTTACCTATGCTTTAATGAAAGCGATGCAAATGAGTTCAGCTAATGAATCGGCTGAGGATATATTCAAAAGAGTAAATTCAATCATTATGTATAATGCTGTTCCTCGTCAAGATCCAGTAGTTGAGGGTGATGAAGAAAGAAGAAAAGCACCTCTTTTTGGAGGAGTTTCTGATCCTACAATTGGAGTGCAAATCGGTGTTATTGATGCTGAAAATCGATATAAAGTAAATCTAGATGGAGGGAGTGCGGTTGGAATTGTTCCTGGTACACAATTATATAGTGAGAAAAGAGGGATCACTCTTGAAGTAATTTCTCTATATGGTATAAATGGTAGCTATGCTAAAGTAATAGAGGGAGAGAAAAATCTGAAAGAAGGAGATCTTGTGAAAGTGATAAAATGGGCTCCTTATAACAAAAACAGATTAAAACTTAATATTGGAGATAACGGAATTACAGATATAGAAATTGACGCTCTGAAAGAGTTAGCTATTCTTCTCAATCATGAAAATATATCAACTCTTACTCCTTATGAAGAAAAAGTAGGATTAATCATAAGAAAACAGGATGGTAAATGGAAAGGATATTATAATCAAAGCGAGTCTTTCAATTTTGGTGAAAATATCCCAACACAAGAGAAAATTAAAAAGATTTTAGCAAAATTAGATGTTAAAAAGAATAAGGTCTTCTTAGAAATTCCTGCTACTACAGCTGTTTTTCAAGAATTGAATGGAGAATTATCGACTCAGCCTAAAATCGAATTGGTGAAGGTCGATGAGAAATATGATTATAAATTAATAGGTCGATATAACAGTAAAAACGAACTCCAATATTCTTGGATTCGTTATGCGGCTGTTGAAAATGACATTCAAAATCCATTACCTTCTGAAACGGATTGGGTAGGACCTCAACGAATTTTTCCATTAACCAATTATGCTGAAAGACTTGGTGAGTTGAAAAGTTGGTTGACTATGGATGTGCCTTCAAATAATGCAAATTTCCCCTATAAGTTTGCTTTAAGAAAAAACTCAAATGGAGAGTTGATTAATCAGGGAGCATTAATTGAAGGAGAGGAGTATGGATTGGCTTTGTATACAGATGAAAACCTTTTGGAAAATTGGAATATGGAAGATCGTTATTTATATATATTCCTTTTGACAGATGATGGAGCAATGAAATTATTATTTCCATCTTCAAATGCTAATGTTGAAAATAATACGGAACAATTAATGAAGTATTCAAATGGAGATTACAAGAAAGAAACATTAATTGGTTACCCTGACTTGTTAAGTGTTTCAGCTCCATTTACAACAGATAATATTCTGATGTTAAGTACATCGAGAGCCATATCAGATATGTCTATTTTTAATCAAGATGGAGTAAGAACAAGAGGCTCTGGTGATAAAACTTTGGGGGATCTTTTAGAAGAGGGTGAATCCAACAAGAATAGTGAAACCAATTGGTATCTAGAAAAACACACTTTTTATGGAACCAATCAACAATAATTACATAGAGAATAATTAGATATTCATCTTAAAAAAAATGGAGAGTAGATAAAATTCAACTCTCCATTTTTTTATATTAATGAACAAACCAATTTCCTAAGAAATGTGGAAGCATTTGTCTCCATGTAGGCCAGTCGTGATGAATGTCTTGACCCCAAACTTCTAGATGATTATGAACTCCTTTTGCATTAATTACATGTGAAAGTTCAATAGCAGCAGATGGTTTTTCATGATTTCCTTGACCAGTTGCCAATACAATATTTTTTCTCTTTAATTGATCAATGATATGTGGATCATTCCATCCTGGCATATATGATAATGGTGAATTAAAGAAAGTTAGATCATCAGAATATCCTTTTGTATAAGAATGTAATTGATAATCACCACTCATAGCAATTAATCCCCAGAATAAATCAGGACGCTTAAAGAAAATATTCGCAGAGTGTAAAGCACCAAAAGAAGCCCCTGATAGAATAATAGGAGTATGTCCTCCACAATCATTGAAAATATAAGGAATTACTTCATCATAGATATAATGATTAAAAGTTTCTTGACGCTCAGCTTTATGTCTCGGATGCATTTGATTGTTCATCCAAGATTCAGTATTAATACTATTAATTGAGTAAACTTTTAATTTACCTGCATCAATAAATGGTTTAAGAGAATCAATTAAATGAAACCTTTCATATTCTAAAAAATCTGCAGCAGCAGTAGGAAATAATAATAATGCTGGACCATAATGACCATAAGATACAATGTCCATCCATTTATTTAATCTTGGGCTATGCCACCCTCCAATATGTCTTCTCATTATTGTATTTTTCGTTTGTTTGTGTCAAAAATTTAAACAGCTGGTCTATCTCTAGTAGAAGGCATTGTAGCGAAGAAATCTGAGTAGAAACGTGTAGCATATTCTTCTAGTAATTCCAATACCTTATTTTGTTGTTTAGAAGAAACGACAACACCTGCATGGTATTGTTTGTTCATTCTCCAAACCACTTCATCGTTATTGTAATGGTCCATTGAAGGCCATTCTTGTTTCGCTAAAGAGACAATAATACCTGAATATTCTTTTCTTTCTTTAGGTAACTTATATTTTTCACCTTGAGCAACTGCTACTTCTAATTTCGCCCATTCTCTCCATAAATTAATTCCTGAAGAAGCTTCTAACATTTCAGCAATGTTAGCACCACCAACTCTTGAAGCTGTTTCTAAGAAGATAAACTCACCAGTGGCATGATCCTTAATAAATTCAGAATGTGAGGCACCATGTTTTAATCCGAAACCTTTTAATAACTTTTCATTAAGCTTTAAAAGTTCTTTAGTTTCTTTAGATTTATGGTCCATAGTATGTGTTCTGAACACACCACCATCATGAGCAACTTCCATAGGTGTATTCATATACTTATGAGCACGAGTGAAGATAATTTTACCATCAAGTGATAAGCTATCTACATGAAAAACATCTCCAGGTCTAAATGCTTCAGCCAAGAAATCATCTCTTTCATCACCTAAGCCATTTACAGCATCCCAAAATTCTTGAGGCGTATTTACCTTTTGAATTCCAGAAGCAGAAGCTTCAGATCTTGGTTTGATTAACCAAGGACCTTCTACATTATTTAGGAAATCATGAATCATGTCATTACTGAATAATCCAGTAAATTGAGGAATTGGTAAAGCTAGATCTTTAGCTTTCATTCTCATTCCCAATTTATCTCTAAAGTGACGAACAGTAGTTTGTCCCATTCCAGCTATTCTGAAATGCTCTCTTAAATAGGCTGCTTTTTCGACATCAAAATCATCTAATGCAACAATTACATCGAAAGGTTCTTCTCTAAATTTATACGCTAAACCTTTGATTACATGTTCGTAATTCCAGTCAGCAGGAGTTTGTCCAGCAAAGATCATCTCATCGATATCTTCTTTTGGCCAAGCTTGATTTTCTAAATCTTTTACAGTTAAAAGGGTTACTTTCGCACCTGTTTCTTTTACTCCGCGAAGAAAATCTTCACCTTTAAAGTAGCAAGAAACACATAGTACCGATAAAGGTCTTTGATTGTTCATAGTGTTATATACTTCAATAAGAAGTTTGAATTTATATATAGGTTATTTTATTCTTGAATAAGTTGTTTGGCAAAGTTTAATAGTAATCTTACACCATAGCCTGTTGCATTGCGATCTTTACCATATGCATTAGCAGCAAATGCAACACCTGCAATATCAAGGTGAGCCCAAGCTTGCTCTTTAGGTAAAAATGATTCAATGAACTTAGCAGCACAAATAGCTCCTGCAGCAGGACCGCCAGGGTAATTTTTTACATCTGCTACATCAGATTGAATCGCCTTTGCATAACTATCCCAAAGTGGTAGCTGCCAGATTTTTTCATCTGACTCTTTTGATGCCATTTGCAATAAATCTGCAGTGTAATCATTGTTACTCATCATTGCACTAGCTTCATACCCTAAACTCATTACAGATGAGCCAGTTAGTGTAGCAATGTCAACTACATGATCAAAATCTTTCATTTTTGATGCGAAAGAAATACCATCTGCTAAGCATAATCTTCCTTCAGCATCAGTATCAATAATTTCGATTGTTTTACCAGAATGACTTTGAATAATATCACCCGGTTTAACTGAGGCACCATCTACCATATTATCAGTTGCTGGGATAATTCCTGTTACAGCGATAGGTAATTTTAATGCTGCAATCGCGGCAACGGCACCTGCTACAGCGGCAGCTCCACCCATATCACATTTCATCCAATGCATATTGGTAGAATTCTTAATTGATATACCACCAGTATCAAAAGTGACTCCTTTTCCAACAAAAGCGATATTTGCTAATGGTTTTTCGGGAGTATATTCTAGGATAGAAAGAGAAGGTTTATTCTTGCTTCCAGCATTCACTGCTAATGTCGCATGAAATCCTAGTGTTTTTAATCCTTGACGTGAACGGAAGGTAGTTGCATCAAATCCAAAGTCATTAGCTTTTGCTTCTACTTCATCAGCAAATCCTTGAGGATCAATAATATTAGAAGGCGTGTCCACTAAATACATGGCCCAAAGTTTTGCTTCCGCAACTCGTTTAGCATCTTCAATCTGAAGAATATATTTAGCCTTTTTCTTTTTTGGAACGATTAGAATAACATCCAGAGTAGGAGCCATTCCTTTTAATTGATAGCGGCCTAAAAGAATGCCTGAAATAATAGCATCAATAACACTTTTTAATTCTTTTTCAATATGCGTTAAATCTACATAAACTGATTTACCCATTTTGTTTTTTTGATCAAAAAAGTGTTTGCGAACAGCATTTTCAATCTCAGAAAAAGAGGCGTTATCTCCAATTCCCAAAAGTATTTTTCTTTGGTCTTTATTACGAAGAACGATAGACTCACCTAATGCAGCTTTGAAGTCATCCTTTAGAATTGGAGTGTTAATTTTCCATTCTTTTGAAATGTCTTCAATATTCTTTTTCCATGCATTTTTAGTATAAATGCCTAGTACAGGTAAATCCCAGTTTTCACCGTTATCAATTAAAATGTTTGTAGTCATAACAACCGCGAGTTATTTTTGATTTGAGTTATTAAAATAAAGTATATCCATGGCCTCAGGGAATTCTTCACCCCAAACTGTTTCAGTATGGAGACCATTAGGATTAATTTTATACGGGAGATCTTCCTCAGGAAAACCTCTTTTTTGTAGTGTTCCTCTTAATGAATGAATTTCCTCCACTAATTTTTCACTTTCTTGTTCTCCACCATAGAAATATAATGTTGACTTAAAATGAGGAATAACTCTTCTAGCCAAGTTATATATCTTATCTGAAAACCATAAAGAAGGGGAGAAAATCATATATTTAGAAAAAGCTTCAGGACGATAAAGTCCTGCATATAAGCTTACTAATCCACCCATTGAACTTCCACCAATGCCTGTATTTTCACGACTTTGTAGAGTAGGGAAATTACGATTGATATAAGGAATTAAAGTATCTACGATAAAATTGATATATCTTTTACCATTACCACTTTGTCCTTGTTCATTTGAGAATGGAGCAAATTCTTTTATTCTTTCTTGATCACCATGTTCGATAGCTATGACGATCATTTTTTTGCCTTGATCAATCATATGGGAAAGGTGTTTATGAATTCCCCACATGCCATAAGGTGCATTTTTATTGAATAAATTTTGAGCATCATGAAGGTATAAAACTGGGTAACGTTCTTTATAATTATCCCATCCTTTGGGTAATAGAGCCCAAACTGCTCGTTTTTTACCTAACTGAGGCATGTCAAATTTATCATTGATAAGCATAATGTCAACATTAGGTGCTTCAGCCATTGCATCTAAGTTGAACCACATTTTATGTCTTTTTTCGGCTGAAATTTGACGACTACTTTTAGTTATTTCTTTATTATGACCAAAAGCCCAGTTCAGAAAATGTGGTAAAACAGCTGACCATGTGTTGAAATTATGTTCACCTTCATTAATTTCAACATAAGTAATATCGTCTGTTTTGTTATAACCTTTTACTTCTAATTCTTTAATAATATCCATTGTATCATCGATAGAATCTATGATACCATTATTATTTCTATCAGAAGTTTCATCATGAGTTCCTGTCTGTAACCAGAACTTCAAACCATCCTTCTTAGATGCATTTTGTATGGTCCTTAACATTATTCGATCAAAATCGTCATGATAATCATCTGAATATGGGCGATCTCTCCACCAAAAAGAGCCGGAGAATACACCAATTTTTCCGAAATAGGAAGGATAATGCCATGCAATATCAAATGCTGATAAACCACCTAAAGAAAAACCAGCATAAGCAATGTCTTCAGGTTTTGTTGATATTTTATACTCTTTACGAATATACGGAACCAACTCTTCAATGATAAATCTACTAAAATCTACAGCTTTATCACCTCGATTCATATAATCGGCTGAAGCAATACATCCATATTCATCAATACGTACATCACTACAATTGATACCAATAACTACAATAGGTTCAATTACTTGTAAATTAACAAGGTGGTTTAGAGTGGGATGCATTCTCACTGCTTCCATATCTTGACCATCATTGAAAAAGGCCGCTTTAAAAACTTTCTTTTCATCGATGCAATTCGGAATAAACAATGTTAACGTAACCTCTCTTCTTAAGTAGTTGGAATAATACGTTTGAATGATAAGATCTTTATAGTGTTGATCTTCATTATTATGATAATGGATCATTGAATTATTTAAAGCTCTTTTTAGGGTGAAAATTATAAGATTTTGTAGTGTTTAACAGTGGTTTCTATCAAATCGAGTGCAATGATACGGTAAATAAATTTAAAGCGAACTATTTTTTTATCGAAAATTTACATTTATGTACATTGATTAGTAATTGTTTTTCCATACATTTGCACCCGTTAAGGAATTTACAGAACAAATAACGTTTTGAAAATTGTTTAATGTGCAACCATAGTGTGTTAATAACCTATTAAAATTTAGTAACCTAATCTTATATACATATAAACTTTAACTATGAAAAAGATCGGTATTCTCTTTGGAAAAGAACGTAGTTTTCCACCTGCATTTATTGCAAAAGTTAATGAAATTGCTCCAAAGGGTATTGTAGCAGAAGCAGTAAGCATTGATAAGGTAGTACAAGGCGATGCTTCAGAATATGCGGTAATTATTGACCGTATTTCTCAAGATGTACCTTTTTATCGCGCTTTCTTAAAGAATGCTGCAAGCTGTGGAACTGCAGTAATCAACAACCCATTTTGGTGGTCTGCTGATGAAAAGTTCTTCAACAACGCTTTAGCATTAAAAGTTGGAGTGCCAGTTCCAAAAACAGTATTGTTACCATCTAATGAGTGGCCTGATGACACTAATTCAGACTCGTTTTCTAACTTAGCTTATCCATTGGATTGGCAAGGGATTTTTGATTATGTTGGATTTCCAGCATATATGAAACCATTCGACGGTGGTGGTTGGAGAGACGTGTACAAAGTGACAGATAAAGAAGATTTGTTCAAAAAACACGCTCAAACTGGTAGACTTGTAATGTTATTACAGGAAGAAATTAAGTTTACTGAGTACTTCCGTTGTTACTGTTTAGGTGGTAAGTATGTTCACATCATGCCTTATGCTCCTAACAATCCGCACCATTTAAGATATGTAGTTGATCAAGATCAACCTACTGATCCTAAATTATTAAAAACAATTGAGGAGTATGTATTGAAATTAAATCATGCTTTAGGGTATGACTTCAATACAGTTGAATTTGCTATTCGTGACGGTGTTCCTTATGCAATTGACTTCTGTAACCCAGCACCAGATGCAGGTTTAGAGTCTGTTGGTCAAGAGAACTTTGACTGGATCGTAGAACATGCAGCAAAGTATGCTATCGAAAGAGCTGAAGCTCATGTTGATGGCGAAGATAATCTTACTTGGGGTACATTCGTGAAAAATGGTGTAGCTAATTCAAACGTTCCAACAATTGCAACTGAAGCGATTGCACCTGTTAAAAAAGCAACTCCAAAAAAAGCACCTGTAGCGAAAAAAGCACCAGCTAAAAAGGCTACAACAACAAAAACTACAACAGCTAAGAAAACAACTGCGGCGAAGTCTACTACAGCAAAAAAAGCAGCTCCTAAAAAAGCTACAGCAAAGAAGACAACTACAAGAAAAAAAGCAGTATTAGCTTAATTAAATAAATGTACCAGCAAAAGTTTTTTCTTCTTGCTGGTACATACTTATTTCATACTCAGAAATAAGATTACTACTTCCTATTAATCAAAAGACTATTTACACCTAAACTCATGGGTAGAAAATTTACCATCGGAATCGAAGAGGAGTTCCAAACAGTAAGTATGGATGACTTATCTTTGAAAGCTCATTTATATGAAATCCTAGATCAAGATAAAGCTTATTTTGCTGAACACGTGAAACCAGAAATGCATAAAGCAGTTTTGGAAGTGGGTACTCATATCTGTGAGGATATGGATGCTGCTAGAAAAGACGTTGTAAGATTAAGAAATATGGCAGCCCAAATGGCAGGTGATCAGGATCAATTTATAGCTGCTGCAGGTACACACCCTTTTTCATCTTGGACTGAGCAATTGATGACAGATGACCCTCGTTATAATGAGATTGTCAATGAACTTCAAGATGCTGCTCGTTCCAATCTAATTTTTGGTATGCACGTTCATGTAGGAATTGAAGACCGTAATCAAGCACTTCACCTGATGAATCAAGCAAGATATTTTCTGCCTCACGTTTTTGCACTTTCTACAAATTCTCCTTTTTGGGAGGGAAGAAATACAGGGTTTATGTCTTATCGTACTAAAGTATTTGATAAGTTCCCTAGAACTGGTATTCCAGAATATTATTCTTGTGCTGCTGAGTATGATGAATATGTTGAGATGTTGAAATTGACAAACTGTATCGATAATGCAAAGAAGATATGGTGGGACATTAGAATGCATCCTTTCTACAATACAATTGAGTTCCGTATTTGTGATGTACAAATGACAACGGAAGAGACAATTGCTATTGCTGCTTTAATCCAAGCAATTGTATGTAAATTGGATAAATTAATGCGTCAAAATATTTCATTTAGAATCTACAGAAGAGCCCTTATTAATGAAAATAAGTGGAGAGCTGCGAGATATGGAATGGAAGGTAAATTAATTGATTTAGGTAAGCGTAAAGAACTTGAAGCTAAACATTTAATCTTAGAAATCTTAGATTTTGTAGACGATGTAGTTGATGGTTTAGGTAGCCGAGACGTGATCGAAGGTATTCCTGCTTTATTAGAAAAAGGAACAGGTGCTAAAAGACAGTTAGAGGTGTACAATTCTACAAATAGTTTAGAGGAAGTAGCTAAATATATTGTTCAAGAAACGAATAAAGGATTAGATATTACTCTTCCTTGGGAAAAGAAAATCTTAGAAACTGTTTAATAAAGAAAACACTTAATGGGTCGCTCAAGATTAGCATTAATCGATATGTACAACAAAGTACCTAATGAAGGTATGCGTTGTATCAAAGAAATTTTAGAAGACGTAAAAGAGGAAGTTTCCTACGATATTTTTGATATAAGAGGTGAGGATAAATTACCTGATACTTCTTATGATATTTATATTTCTACAGGAGGTCCCGGGAATCCATTAGAAGATGAAGGATGGGAACCGAAATACTTCGAATTATTAGATAAATTATGGAAACATAATCAAAATAATTCAAGAAAGAAGTATATGTTTTTCATTTGTCATTCATTCCAAATGGCAAGTAGATTCTTCGGTTTAGGACAGTTGTCTTCGCGACATTCTACTGCTTTTGGGGCAATGAGAATTCATAAAACAAAAGACGGTCTTCAAGATCCATTCTTATCAACATTAAATGATACATTTTATGCTATTGATTCTCGTGATCATCAGCTATTAAATGTTAAACAAGAAGAATTAGATAAGGTAGGAGCCAAAATAGTTTGTATTGAAAAGTTAAGACCTCATACAAATTATGAAAGAGCAGTGATGTCGATTCGTTTTTCTGATGAATTTTTTGGAACTCAGTTTCATCCTGAAGCTGATGCTGGTAGTCTTGTCCCTTATTTTGGTCAAGATCCTCAGAAAAAAGGTATTATTGAAAAGTTTGGAGAGAAGAAATATGAAAAATTCATGCGTATTCTAGAAGATCCAAATCGATTGAATATTGTTGATCGTCCAATTATACCAGCGTTCTTACAGCATGCGATCCAGCAATTAAAATCAGTAACTGTATAGTTTGCTATAAATAAGTTATGATTAAATCACTTAGAGAACAATTTAACCTTCAGTTTACGGAGGAAAAATATAAAGCTTTAAATAATCAATTTAAGGAAGAATTTGGGGATAATGTCGCTTTTAGAATGTCTGAAACGCCTATCTTTTTCCCAAAAGAATTCGTGAAAAGATTAGAAGAAGCAAGCAACGATGTTATTAAAGTTCTAAAAAGAGAAGACTTTAAGGAAATTACAGAAAAAGCAATTCCTGCAGACTGCAAAGTTCCCAAAGAAGATGCTCATACCAACTTTTTAGCGGTTGATTTTGCGGTTTGTAAAGATGAAAATGGAGCTTTAACTCCACAAATGATCGAATTACAAGGTTTTCCTTCTATATTCGCTTTCAATGTTTACAAGCAAGCAGCGTACAAAAAAGCATACGATCTACCTTCTAACTTAGTACCCTTTTTTAATAATTCTGAAGAAGAATATATTGAAAAATTAAAGAAAGTAGTCTTAGGTGATTTTGAAATAGAGGAAGTTATTCTTTTAGAAATTTATCCTGAAAAGCAACATACTAGAGCTGATTTTTTTGCGACTGAAAAGCTACTAGGAATAGAAACGGTATGTATTACTAAGGTTGAGAAAGAAGGTCGTTCTATTTTCTATACAAATAAAAAAGGGGAGAGAATTCAAATCAAAAGAATTTACAATCGTCTTATTTTTGATGAAATAGAGAATTGGGAGCCATTGGATATTCCATTTAGACTAACTGATGATGTGGATGTTGAATGGTCTGGTCATCCAAACTGGTTCTTCAGAATTAGTAAATCATTAATGCCTTACTTAGAAAGTAAGTATGTTCCTGAGACACGTTTTCTTTCTTCGTATGAAACTTTTCCAATAGATCTTGAAAATTACGTATTGAAACCATTGTATTCTTATGCCGGTGCAGGAGTAATTTTTCATGTTTCACAGGAAGATATTGATGCAATTGCCATTGAAAATAGAGGTGATTATATTCTTCAAAAGAAAATTAATTACGCTCCAGTTGTGGAAGCTGCTGATAAAGGAGATGTAAAAGTTGAGGTAAGAATGATGTATATCTGGGAAGATAATGCAGATGAACCTGAATTAATCATTAATCTTTGTCGAATGAGTAGAGGAGAAATGATTGGTGTGAAATACAATAAAAATAAAACTTTCGTTGGAGCCTCAATTGGTTTAATGGAAGTTTAATGACAAAAAAAGCCTTTGACTATCTTATAATCAAAGGCTTTTTTGATTTATATATTTAATAGAAAAAAGCTAGAATAGTAGGAGCAGTCAAAGCAGTGAAAACACCCATTAAACCGATAGAAAGTCCACTGATTGCACCTTCCAAAACTCCCATTTGAATAGCTTGTGCAGTGCCAATTCCATGTGCACAACTACCCATAGATAAACCTTTTGCGATAGCAGTTTTGAATACTTTAGGAACGATAATAGGGCCAATAGAAGCACCTAAAACTCCAACAATGATTACAAAAACAGCTGTCATGGAAGGAATACCACCGTTTTGAGCTGAAACTGCCATAGCGATAGGAGTAGTTACTGATTTAGGAACCATTGAAATGATCAAATCCTCTTCGGCTCCGAATAGCTTCCCAATTAATATCACAGATAAAATTCCCATAACACTTCCTAGGAAAGTAGCAGATAATATGGCAACAGCATTTTTACCAATTGTCTTTAATTGTTCAAATAGTAAAACACCTAATGCAACCACAGAAGGACCTAACATGAAATGAATCATTCTTGTATTGGTTTGATAAGTTTCATATTGAACTCCTGCTGATTTTAAAATAACGATTAAAGTGATAATGGTAAGTAGAACAGGGTTTAATAAAGGTGATTTTACTTTTTGATATAATGCTTCAAAAACTAGGAAAATTCCTAGTGTAGCTGCTAAGGCAAATGTTTCACTTTCAAATAAATGTTTAATTACTTCCATCTTTTTCTTCTTTTCCTAAACGTTCCCCTATAAAACCAGCAGTAAACATGACTGCGAACATTGATCCTACAATTGTAACGCTGATCATTAACCAATTGGATTGTAAAATTCCCAAATATTCCATCATGCCAACTCCAGCTGGAATGAAAAATAAAGACATTCTTCTTGTTAAAGATTGAGCAGCGTCTTTGACCCACTCATAAGGAATAATTTTAGCATAAAGGCAAAGGAATAGTATAATCATTCCAATTACATTGCCTGGAACAGGTAGTTCAGTTATCTCATTAATGTAAGTACCTAGTGATAGCATCGCTAGGATTAACATAAATCCTCGTATCATATTCGATCTATAGTAGTTTACATAAATATAATAGATTGATGAAAGAGTTAGAAAAGTCTTACGTAAGAGATA
This sequence comes from Flammeovirga sp. AWQ4_249, assembly GCF_056161045.1. Classification (NCBI taxonomy): domain Bacteria; kingdom Pseudomonadati; phylum Bacteroidota; class Cytophagia; order Cytophagales; family Flammeovirgaceae; genus Flammeovirga; species Flammeovirga sp. AWQ4_249. The sequence goes on along the minus strand of NZ_JBSWYJ010000057.1, from coordinate 5,040 downwards.
AGAATTATTTAATAGTGACCAATTTACACTTCCAAATTTATTATATTGTATAAAAGCTCATTGTGAAAAAAGAGAACCCATTTACACTATTTTATTGTTATAATTTATATTAGAATATGTCTACAAAAGACCTAGAAATACTTTTTGAAGAAAAGAAATACAAAGATATTATTGCTGTATACAATCAAAGATTAGATAATTTTGAACGACTAGCATTGGATGATTTTATTCTGTGGTCAAAATGTTATGAATATCAAGGCGATTTTGAATCAGCACTTTATATTTTATCATTATGTTATATAGAAGAAATAGATGATAAATTGCTTGATACTGAATATGAAAGATTGAACTGTCTTCAAGAGAAAACTTTTCAGGCTATTTTACAACTAAAGGAAGGAGTTGAAGAATCTCAAGAAATAGACTTTTTAGTTCTTACACTCAATAACTTAATTAGTAATAATATTGAAGATGTATTAGTGGCCTACATAGAAGATATTTTTAGAGTCACAAAAAATCAGAGTGTAAAGAAAATTTGGCTAGGGAAATTAGCAGAGAAAATGTTTTTCACTTTGAATGAAAAATTAATTCTTACTTCTAATCAAAGAGAGGCAATATTAGACGCAATCTGTTACTATTATATAGCCACTTCAAAAGTATATGACGGGAAATATTCTTATGTAAATAGTTTAAGAAAAGAAGCATAAAAAAAGCTTTTCAACCAAAGTCGAAAAGCTTATCTATCTTATTCAATTAATTTATTATTCATCAATAGTAGATTCTTCATTTACAGGAATCTGAGAAAAGATATCTACTTGTCCACGAGTTAAATCTTCAAGTGTCTCTCTTTGTCTAATTAGATGAGGAACACCATTGAAAACTAAAACTTCTGCAGGTCTAAAACGAGAGTTGTAATTAGAACTCATGCTATATGAGTAAGCTCCAGCATTCTCAATTGAAAGAATATCACCTACATGAACTTCATTGATTTTACGATCATAACCAAATGTATCCGTTTCACAAATGTAACCAACCACATCATAAACACGGTTTGGACCATTTGGATTTGATACGTTTTTGATGTGATGATAAGCATCGTACATCATTGGTCTAATCAAGTGATTTAAACCTGAATCAACGCCAACAAACACAGCGGCAGGGCTATGCTTTAATACATTTACTTTTGTCAATAAATGTCCTGATTCAGAAACTAAATATTTACCTGGCTCAAACCATAACTCTAAATCTCTACCATAAGAAGCACAGAATTCCTGGAATGCAGCAGACATTTTCTTACCTAATTCAGGGATATTTGTTATAATATCATCTTCTTTATAAGCTACTTTAAATCCAGATCCTAAATCGATGAACTGTAGATTAGGGAAGTCTTTCGCACAATCGAACATCACATTCGCTGCCATTAAAAATACTTCAGAATCCAATATGTCTGAACCTGAATGCATATGAAGACCCACTACATTAATACCGTGGCTTTCTACAACTTTCTTCACATGAGACATTTGGAAAATAGAAATACCAAATTTAGAACCAATGTGTCCTACTTGAATTTTAGCATTTCCACCTGCAGTAATATGTGGATTAATACGAATTGCACAAGGAACTGAACCTTGGTAAACATCACCAAATTGTTCAAGAATTGCTATATTATCAATGTTGATTACAACTCCTAATTCAACAGCTTCTTGAATTTCTTCAAAAGAAACAGAGTTAGGCGTAAATAAAATTCTCTCTTTTGGAAACCCAGCTTGTAAACCTAATTGTACTTCTTGAATAGAAACACAATCTAAATCAACTCCATGACCTTTCACTAACTTTAAAATACTTAAATTAGATAAAGATTTCATCGCATATTTAATTCTCAGATTTACACCACTAAAAGCATCTCTTAATGTAGAGATTTGGCTAATAATTTTATCTGCATCATAAACATAAACGGGTGTTTGAAACTCATTTGCAATTTCCGTTACCGGCACACCCTGGATCTGATATTCTGAATTGTTTAATTCCATTATTGGAAGAATGTTATAATTGATAATATTTTGATATAGCAAAATTAATTGAAAAATTTAGCCATACCATAAAATTGTATTTTATTGACAAAAATAACATCTAATGTTTCATTTGTAACTTAGTGTATAAATTGAAACATTAGATGTCACTTACTCCCTAATTAAAGTCTATTAAAGTGTTTGCTTAAGATCTTTAGAAAATGGAAACAGTGGAAGGTTTGAACTATTATAAACATTGCAATCAGGGTAATTTTTAAATGCATATTTTATAGTCACATAATTATTATTCTTGATTACAATTGTATTTTTCTTAGTAATAGTAGCTTCAACATCGACTTTATTTCCATTTGATAAATAAGCAGTAAATCCTATTACTTTTTCACCTTCCTTAATTTTAAGTCCTTTACCTACATTCTTAAAAGTTAAAGTTAATGTATCATCATCTTCTTTTATCGATTCTATAGATGGACTTTCTCCAAATTTGATTTTCTTATAATCTCTTTCTAAAGCAAGAAGAGCTAATCTTCGGCTAACTTCTTGTTTGTTTCTTGGGTGAATATCATCTCTTTCGCCGACATCCATGGCTGTTACCATACCAGTATATGGAAATTTGAGACATTCAGCTTGTGCTAAACGAAAATTAGCCCATCCGTCACCACCTACATTTTTTTCAAAGCCTGCTAGTTGAACATAATATACTGGTAACTTTTCATTGTCCAATTTATGCTGCATCATTTTTACATACTCGCCAAACCAATCTATATATACTTTTGGTTGCCAAGCATTTGTTTTACCTTGATACCAAATAATTCCTTTTGCTTGAAAGGGCATTAATGGATGAACCATTGCATTATAGCACAATGAAGAGAAGTGTTGTTCACTGTTATGAGGTTTTTGTCCTTTTTTGCCTTCATCTTCCCATTTTTTAATAATGTTTTGAACAATTTCTGTTCGATGAACTTCATTGTGTTCTATTTTGTCCTTATATGGTGCATTTTCCAATGTTGCTTTGTCCATAAAAGTTAGAATATTAGCACCCCCATAAGAAATATCAATAAGACCAATAGCAACATTTTTTTAATCTTGGTTTAGTCTTTTTCCAAAAAAATAGCCAACAGCAGATTTATTTTTGACAGTCATTGGAGAACAAACTTCCCATTTAGCATCAATAGTATTTTGTTCTTCTTTATGATCTTTCAGAGGAACTTGGAAAAATCTGATGTTTGGTAGATTCGCTTCTTGAATTTCTTGATCTGCATTATTTGAATTTCGTCCATATTTCATTTTCTTTAAATTCACTTTCCAAAAGCCATTATCATCAGTCACTATTTCTCCATGATTAGTACCAAGAGAAACAGAAACTCTTTCGTTTGGATTTGCTGTCCCCCAAATACTGATAGATTCATCAGCCTGTATAACCATATCATTGTTGAAGATGTTAGGGACACTTACATTTGCATGCAATTTGAACGAAGATATGCAAAGCAAAAATGCTAGCAGTAATAGTTTGTTATTCAATTTCATTGTAAAAAATATTAAGATATAAATAGTCTACCTTTAATATAATTGTATTTATAAAAAATTGGTAAAGAAGTTGTTCATATTCAGAAAATAATAATTTTTATGTATAAATATATCTTACTTTACTTATTTTTTTTAGTCTTTTTTTTTAATGTTAGTAATGCTCAAAATATAAAAAAGACACCACTACAAAATACTTCCAATCATCTTCAGCAAGACTTAAATATCAGTTCAAACGAAAACTTTTTTTATTCACCATTTAGCCTTTATCAAGTATTAAGTTTACTTTCAAATGCGTCAACTTTTGAAACTCAACAAGAAATAATACAACTTTTAGGATTTACATGGGATGAAATAGTTTTATTAAATGCTTATAATATTAAGTTGAATAGTCTTTTTTTTAATTCTATTTCTAATGTTAATGCACTTTGGTATCCAAAAGACTTTTCTTTAAATACTACTTATAAAAAAATATTGGAAGAGAATTATAATGTTGAAATTAAATCAGGAGATTTTATAAATAAAGGAAAAAAGATCACTACTCATATCAATCAATGGTTTTATGAAAATACAGATTATAAAATCAAAAATATGGTTGAGTCTGTTTCCCCAATGGATAAAATAATTCTATTGAATGCACTTTATTTTAAGGATGAATGGGAAGAGGTATTTGATAAAAAAATGACATATGAAAATGATTTTTATTTGAATTCAGATGAAAAAATTAAAGTAGAGTATGTCTCTAAAACATCAACTATCAAATTAATTAATAATCAAGATATACAACTTATCGTTTTACCCTATAAAGGTGATTATGAGATGTTAATCTATCAATCAAAAGACAATTTTGATATTCATAAATACCTAATAGAAAACTCATTAACAGAAAAAAAAGTACAGTTTTCTTTTCCAAAATTTGTCTTAGAAAAAGAGATAGATTTCATAGATATACTAAGAAAACATGGAATTGAGCTTGCTTTTGAAAGTGGAGCAGATTTCAGGAGACTTTTTAAACAGTCAGAAAATGATTTGTATGTAAGTAAATTGTGTCAAAAAAATTATATTAAAGTAGATGAAATTGGAACTATAGCTGTTGCAGCAACAGTTGCTAAAGTTTCAAGAAGTCTTGATCTTAATGACTACCAAGAAATCATTTTTGATAGACCTTTTTCATTTATCATTCAACATAAACAAACTAAAGAGCCTCTTTTTATGGGTAGGATAAATAATCCATTACTGCATTGATATTTGATCGAGAATAAGATGCTTAATTAATGTCTAACTCACTTAAGTTCACAATAATTTGAGTAGGGTTATACCCAATTCGATGAGCATTAATTGTAATGATATCATTTTCAGTGTATTGAAATTGGAGATGAGTAAATATTCCATCGTTTTTTATGAGAGTATAAAATAAACGCTGTCCGTAATTTTTAAATTTTATATATTGAAAATTATGGCAAAGCAATCACAAAAAGAGAGTGCTGAGTTT
>NZ_JBSWYJ010000056.1:0-32258 GCF_056161045.1 Flammeovirga sp. AWQ4_249 | reverse complement strand
TGAATGACGTTTACGATACATAGGAGTGAGTGCTCTTACTGAAAAAGTTTTTCCACATTCCTTACATTTTAATCGACCTTGTTTAAAATTATGGCCAATTATATTACCTTTATTGTAGTGTAATCGAGCATGGCAGTGTTCGTTTACACTACAAAAATCCTGTGTTTTTATTTGCATTGTAATACAAATTACTTACTCAGGATTTTATTTTTTGATGACTAACAACACTTAACTAGTGTGCTACCGTGTATTCGAAAAGAAGCTTTTTTTTGTCAAAACTTTTACATTTTGACACTTTTATATATTCTAATATTCTGTATTTCTACCAGAAGCTGTAATCAAACCTTTTAATTTAGAATTAAAACTTTTCTGTTTGATTAACTCAGCACAAGACATATGCATTCTATATCTCCAGTAATGATGTTTAATAGCAGGTACATTAATACGCTCATCTTCTGGATTCTCTCTTCTTAATTCGCCATCAATAGCTAATAAATCTTGAAGAGGGAAAATAGTCCACATAGAATCAGCATATAAATGTTGAACTAATATTTGTTCAGCAATCCAAGGTTCACAATCTTGAGGTGCTTCTCCCCAATTTCCTAAGATTTCATTATAGAACTTTTGCGTATCACCTCTATCTTCTGTCCACCAACCTCTAACAGTTGACATGTCATGTGATGACGGTGAAGCTACTGATTCATACGGGTAATTAGAAGGGTGACCAAAAGAAATTGTAGGATCTTTCGGCATTCTTTGAATTTCTAAACTAAGAATTTCTAGTTCTGTCATTACCCCTGGAACACAATCAGGAACCATTCCTAAATCTTCTCCACAAATCAGCATGTTTGTTGCTTCTTTAATCGCTGGAAGTTTTTCCATTGCTTGTGAAGCCCAAAGTTCTTCTTGACGTTTGAAGAAATAATCAACATATAAATCCCAGAAGATTTGCTTTTGGAAATGATCAAGCTCATTGAAAGTTTTAGACTTATCCATTGTTACACGAGGTGCATAATGCATACCATCAGTATAACCTAAAGCAGGTATTAAAAGTACTTCATTATGAAGACTATATAAACCATCTCTAACAGCTTCAAGATTCGCTTTATCCGCTCCTTTTTTAGACATTAAAGTATTGAAATGTGCTTGAATTTTCACTTGAGAATCAAAATTCTCAACAAAATCATAAGCACCATTGTATTTTCCTTTGAAGAATTCTTTCTTCACCCATTCTGTATTATCACCAAACATTTCATATAAGAAATGCTCTCTAATATAAGGTTTACAGAAACGATCAAAATCAAACCTAACTCCTCTACTTTCAAACTCATTTAAATGAAGTGGTAATGCAGGTCTGAATTGGCCTAATAATCCCTGAACAGAATCAATTGGAATCTCCCAAATTCTAAAAAATCCTAGAATATGGTCAATACGGAAAGTTTGGAAGTATTGAGAAAGATGTGTCATTCTACTTGTCCACCAAGCATAACCGTCTTTTTTCATTGTATCCCAATCATATGTAGGGAAACCCCAGTTTTGACCATTAACAGCAAAATCATCTGGAGGAGCACCTGCTTGACCATTCATATTATATAAATGAGGAGCAGTCCATGCATCTGCAGAGTATCTATAGATACCAATTGGAATATCACCTTTTAATACCACACCATTATCTTGTGCATATTCAGATGCTTCTAATAATTGTGCATGTAAATGATATTGTACAAATACATAGAAGTTTACTTCATCTTTTATTTTAGACTTAGGTGCAAATAATTTGGCTACCTCTTTTTCATTGTATTTGGCATAATCACCAAATTGAGAAAAATCAGGTGTTTTGTATTTGTCTCTTAAATAACAAAAAGCTGCATATGGTAATAACCATTCTTTTTGTTCTTTAATGAATTCTTTTACTTTGGCTCCTTTTAAGAAACTTGCTTTTTTCTCTGACCAAATTTCTCTTAAATAATCCATTTTTGCATTCATTACTGCTTCATAGTCCACAGTATCTAATGCATTTAATTTCTTTTTAAGATTTTTCAGCTTAGTCATCTTCTTTTTATCCTTTAATGCACCTACTGCTTCAAGGTTAACATAAATTGGATGCAAAGCATAAACCGAAACCGATGCATAAGGATATGAATCTACCCATGTATAAGTAGCCATTGTATCATTCACAGGAAGGATTTGAACCAATCTCATTCCTGTTTCTTTTGACCAATCAACTAGACCTTTGATGTCAAGAAATTCACCAACTCCTAAGCCTTGTTCAGTTCTCAAAGAAAATACCGGAAGAGCTACTCCCATTCCTCTCCAGTCACGTTTGTCATATGCAAAACGATGATCAGCAAAACGGACATAAGTTTTAGGGTCGTTTTCTTGAATATCAAATGTATGATCAAATCCTCCTTCTAGCTCAACATGACTACTGTCTTTTGTTGAAACTAAAACGTATTTATATTTTAATTTATGATGACTCTTTTTAATTGGAGTAGTTACGGTCCATAAATTACGCTCTTTATCGTAATTCATCGAAAGGGCATTTTTAATATCCCAATTTCCTAACTCATCTACAGAACCTACTACTTTAGCTACTAAATCGTTATTAATACGAGGTACATTTACTTCGAAAGTATAATGAGTATCCTTTGATGATTTTTTAGCGGCTTTTTTCTTTGGTGCATTTGTAGGGAAAATCACATCAAAAGCTGCAGTATCATAAGCATTTGAAGTCTCATGATATGGATTCCATGCATCCTGAAGAATATAATTTTTGAATTTTGTCTTTTCTAATTTAACAACCCTAGGTGTACCATCTTCTTTATATACAATCCCGTTTGATTTGTCTGAAAGAAAATAATTGTAGGTAAAACTCTTAGCTTTAGTTTTTGAGAGGTCAATTTCAGCATACCAAGTTCCACCTCCAAGGTAAGACATTGGAAGAGCATTTTCCTGCTTATTCTTACCGAGACTAGGCAAAGAACCTACAATATATAATTGTTGCCCAAATTGAGTATTGTAATGTATTTTAAATGTCGCTTTCATTAAAGAACGATTTATTAACTTAAATTCTTTTGCTGATTAAATGGTTACCGCACCACTATTATTAGCTAAAATACTATAATGTTTTTCGTATTAAAAAGGGAATTTAGATCTATTTTTAGTTTTTTTTTACGCAACGGTTTGCGTTATGGATTGCATGATTAAAATCATCTAATTTAATCTTGGGTTGATCCACAAAAACAAGTTTTCACCACCTTTTAATTAACGATAATTGAATTAATTAAACTTACTTCTCCATTCTTAATTTCAATAAAATATTTCTCATCTATCAACATATTTGATAAATCTATGGCTGTAATAAGTGACTCATTTTTAACCAATTGAAATGATTTAAAATAGATTGTTTCCCCTGCAACATTATACACATTACAAGAAATTGGATGATTAATATTTAAATCTCCAAAAATTAATTCCAAAGGTTTTTTCTGGGATAAAGAAGTAAATAAATTGATCTTTATTTGTTCTTGATTAATTGGATTAGAAGTTTTTGCTACTACTTGATTAAATCCATTTTTTTCGAATTGAACAATTCTGTATTTCGATGAAGGATTCGAATCAGTAAACAGAAATTCATTATTCGTTGTTTTATCAATTTTCACCTTCTTCACCCAAGCACCTTGTTGATTTAAACCTTGAATAATAAATTCACTATTTTTTTCTAAGTAAATATTTTTAATACTTAAATAGGCTTTATCATCTTCATAAAAACATTGTATAATAGTTTCCTCTTTATCTGAAGGTTGTGATAAAGTTGAAATATTTGTGATTGATAAGAGAATAAAAAAAAGTATTGATTTCATAATCGAAATGAGCATTAAGTTGTACTCCTCGTGATTGAAACCAATACTTTTCTAAAAAAGTTTATTTTCTTCCTAAAATGAATCTATAGATCTTTTTTAATATTTGAATAATACCATCTTTAGTAAAGGGATAATATCTATGTTTTTTTTCAGTTGCAAGAATATATTTTTTAGCTGCATCATAATCATTCACTAAATCATTTTGTGTATTCTTAAACCTAAAAACAGATCTAACAAACTGATTTCCAGTAATTAAATCAAAACCTTTAAGACTAAATAAATTCACTAATGATTCTAATGTAAAATGTACAGTATGAGCATTTTGAAAATAATGTAAAAAATTAGCACTGTAGTTTTGGTGAATAGCTTTTACTCCTGGAACTTCAATATATACCATCGAATCTTGGTGGAGATTTTTTTGTATTGCATCTAATTCATTACCAAGATCAAGTATATGTTCCATTACATGTGAGTAGATAATTAAATCCGGCTTTCTTTCTAATACAAGATTACTTAGGATATCTACATTTAAATCTAAACCATATGTTTCTCGACCGTAATTCACATATTCCCTTCCTAAATCAATACCCTTTACATCATGCCCTTTTTCTTCAAAATATTTAAGAATTCCACCTGCTCCACAACCTACTTCAAACACAAAAAGAGGTGTATCACCAATTAATTTATTGTCTTCTAAATAATCATAAATTAATTTCCCTCTTTTCTTTTGATCATTAAAAAAATCGATAGTTGCCGTTTCTTGAGCTCCATACAATTTCCTGTATTCTTCATTATAAAACTCATTATAACTTTCTTGGGTCATTCTTGGGCTAGTATAGATTAATCCGCAACTTGGGCAAAGGTTTGTTTCAAAATATAAACCATATCTATCTTTTTTTCCAATCACTTCTTTTTCAGAAGTATGACAAATAGGACAATCTATATTTTCAAATTTATAGGCCCCATTGTCTACTTTTTGGGTAACCTGATTTTTCATTTGAATTTGAAGTGAATTAAGTTTGAGTTCAGATATATTGTCGTTTCTTAATCTTTCTAAGAGCATAATTAAGTAGTTATTGTTGTTTATTTTTCCAGTTGTTCGATCATACCGATTATTCGTAATGCTTTTTCTTCCTCATTAGGTGCATTATAAATCCAGTTAATGAATTTTCGTTTAATGTCAGCACTAAGCTGATGAAAATTCTCATTTACAACTTTCGATTCCATTTCAATACAAGATACAATTTCTTCAGGTATTTTTATTTCAGATTCATCTAAAATTAATATTATAGCCACACTATCGCCAGCTTCTTTTTTTATTTTTTTTCGAATTGACGCTTTTACAGGCAAAAAAAGTTCTCCATTTCTCATAGGCATCAACTTAGTACCATCGAGCTCAAAATCATCAATAAAACCGTTTACTCTAACCCAACCAAATGGATTATTTTTTGGTAATTCTAACCCTGGTAAAGCAACATAAGTCCACCCTCCTTTGGTTTTGAATTTTTCTAATTGAAAAGTGCCATTGATGATTTCCATTAAGTTATAGATTATAATTGAAGCCGAATATTTTTATGTGATCACGTTCAAAATCTAAGTTTTCATCACGAACAAAGCCTAATTTTATATACATATTCCAAGCTACCTTCATAGGCAATGTTGAATGTATGATAAGGTTCGTTCTTTTTAATTTTCTTCCTTTTTCAATACAGAAACTTACCAGCTGCTTTCCTATACCTTTTCCTTGAATTGAAGATTTAACCGTCAATAATCTAAATGCACAAGCATTTTTGGTTTTATGTTCAATGCCTTCAACACCATAATTTGATAAATTATTCATAAAAACAACAGCTCCCACAATCTAATCACCAATTAAAGCTACAAATACTGTTGTTTCATCAGTTTCGTCTAACTTCCCTACATTCTTTAGCATTTCATAATACTCTGGCATTTTATTCTCATCAGGAAAACCATCCAACTTTTTATATTCTTGAACCATTAGTTTTCCTGTAGCAATATATTCTGATTTTGAAATTTCTCTGATTTCAAGCATAATTAATCCTTTAATATCATTGTCGTAAGATCTAAAAGCTCATTTTTAGTTTTGAACTCTTGATTTTCAACATAGATAGCGCCACCTGTTTTTAATGCTAAATCAACATATTGTTTGTTTACGATAGGCCTACCAACCCTATCAAAAGTAGCTTTGTTTAATATGATTTGAATTGGTTTATTAATAGCACTTAATAATGAAAAGTCTCGTATGGAAGAATTATTATCAGCCACTAAAATAAATGTATTCGCATCATTAAACTTCTTTTGAGCGTAAAGAATAGCCTCAAAATCATTCTCTGTAAGATCACCTCCATCGCCACTTTTCTTTACATGGCTCATTAAATCAAAGACTGGAATAACTCTTGAATCCCTAATTGAATACACACCACCAGTTTCTCCAATTACTTTTTGAGAGGTAATTTTTGTATCGCCATCGTTGAAAAACACAAACCCAACAACCTGATCCTGTGCCCTTTCCTTTATAAGCCATGACAATAAATCAAGAGTATATGGATACATACTGCCCGTCCAATCACTTATTATGACAGACTTATTCCAATTATCTCTGTTCTTCTCAAAAACTTCAGAAGTTACAGTTACTATTTCATCTTCAACTTTGAGTTTTTTATCGACAAGGTGTTCAAACTTTTTATCAATCCCCTTTCTTCTTTTTTTCTCCATTTCTGGAGTTAAATCTTTTCTTGGGTGTTTACGGTAATATACAATTATACCATGAAACATTGAGGCAAAATCTTCTTTTGAATCACCTTTTGTTTGCTTGATTATTCTCCATCTAATTACAGGATCATCAATTGCCCCATCAAACCAATTTGCAAATTGTTCAATTCGATTTGTATTTAATTCTGAAAAGTCAAAATCTTTAGGATGATCAGTATATACCAATTGAACAGAATCAATTTGAAGTCTTTTCACCTCTTTTGATTCAGGTAGTTCATTTATTAAAAATTGACCATAGTCCATAGGTAAAGTGAAAAAGTGTTTTGTTGAATCAAATTTCACTTTATCAACAGTCCTATACCCTGCCCTAAAATACAATTGACGAGCAGATTGAGTCCACCCATCAATTGACATAAAAAATAATATTATTATGATTAGCCATTGGCTATTTCGTCCAATTCCATCCATCGCATCATTTTCTCATCAGCTTCTTCCATTACAAAACCAAGGCGTTCTGAAATTTCTCTAATTTCATTTACATCAGAAACTGATCCATCAGATAATTTAGCTTCTAAGCTTTCTTTCTCTTCTTCAAGAACTTCAATTTCTTGCTCTAAAGCCTCATATTCTTTTTGTTCTTTATAAGAAAGCTTTTTTGTATTTGTTTTAGGTCGTTCTTTTTTCTCTAATTGTTGTTTTCTATCCTTCTCCTCTTTTACAGCAATCTTTCGTAACTTTTCTTGCTCATCCATGTAAGCTCTATATTCCGAATATTTACCATTAAAGTCTTTAATAATCCCATTGCCTTCAAAAACGAAAAGATGGTCAACCAATTTATCCATGAAATAACGGTCATGGGTAACAACAATTACACATCCCTGAAATTCTTCCAAGAAGTCTTCTAACACACTTAAAGTGGGAATATCAAGATCATTTGTTGGCTCATCAAGAATTAGGAAATTCGGATTATGCAGAAGAATTGTACACAAGTATAATCTCTTTCTTTCTCCACCACTTAGAGTAGAAATGTAGGAATGTTGTTTTTCAGGAGTAAATAAAAATCGATTAAGTAATTGTAATGGTGTTAGAGAAGTTCCATCAGATAAAGTATGATTTTCAGTGATATCTCTAACTACATCAATTACTTTTACATCCTCATCAAAAGAAAGTCCTTTTTGTGTATAGTAACCGTATACAATTGTTTCTCCTTTTGTGATAATTCCAGAGTCTATTGATTCACTACCTGTTAGCATGTTTAAGAAAGTAGACTTTCCTACACCATTATTACCAACTATACCTACTCTTTCTCTTCTTTTAAACACATAAGAGAAATCCTCAACAATTTTCTTATCTCCAAATGCTTTATTTACATGTTCAAATTCAAGAATTTTCTTACCAAGGCGAGACATATTTACAGCGATTTCAGCTTTTTCTTCAACCTTACCACTCTTTGCAGTTTTTTTAAGGTCTTTAAAGGCATCCATTCTGAATTTTTGTTTTGTCCCACGAGCCTTTGGCATTCTACGCACCCAATCTAATTCTTTACGCATTAGGTTCTTTGCCTTTTCGACAGTGGCTGCATGATTTGCTTCTCTTTCAGCTTTTTTCTCAATATAGTATGAATAATTACCTTTATGATTATAGATAATACCATCTTCTAATTCAAGAATTTCATTACAAATTCGATCTAGAAAATACCTATCGTGAGTGACTAAAAGAAGGGATAATTTTGAACGTGTTAGATATTCTTCTAACCATTCAATCATATCAAGATCAAGGTGGTTGGTAGGCTCATCAAGAATTAATAAACCTGGTTCCTCAATTAATATTTTACTTAAAGCAACACGTTTTTGTTGGCCACCAGACAAAGCTTTCATTGGAGCTGTTAAGTCTTGGATTTTAAAAGCGGTCAAAATTTGTTTGACTCTAGCTTCCGCATCCCAAGCTTTTAACTCTTCCATTTTTTGAGTTGCTTGATCTAATTGTTTTAAAGTTGTTTCAGAATAATCATTAGCACTATCAGATAATGCTTGTTCATAATTTCTTACTGCTGAAATTATTGGTGAATCACTTGAAAGCACATAATCTAAAACAGATTGATAAGGTTCAAATTTAGGTTCTTGCTCTAATAAACCAACAGTAATATCTTTATTGACAGCTATTTTTCCACTATCTAAAGATTCATTTCCTACAATGGCATTTAATAAGGTAGATTTACCACCACCATTTTTGGCGACTAGAGCTACTTTCTGACCTTTTTGAATCCCAAAACTTATATTTTCATAAAGGGGCTTGTCACCCCAATATTTAGTTGCACTATCTACTGAAATTAAATTCATTTATCTTTTTGCTATTTTTTTTTTGCAAAATACTACATTAAATCAAAAGCATTATCATCTTTTCATTCATTAGTAATTGCTAAATAATAGAAAATTCAATCCTTCGGTTTTTTTCTTTTCCTTCTTCTGTAGTATTATCTGCAATAGGCTTTTTCTCTCCATACCCCACGGCAGTTAATCTATCTTTATTAATCCCGTTTTTAATCAGGTAGTTAACTACAGCTTCTGCTCTTTTTTGAGATAAATTCAAGTTATAATCATCAGAACCTACATCATCTGTATGTCCAGAAATCTCTACTTTAACATTAGAGTTGTTAATCATAAAATCTCTAATCTCATTCAGTTCTACATCACTTTTCTTTTGTAATGTATATTCATTAGTATTAAAGAAAATATTATGTAGAGTAATGTTTGTACCTTGTTCCACTCTTTGTAAAAAGATGTCTAATGTTTTCCCTTCTACACCTGTATTATGCATATCAAAAGTTAGACTCTGGAATAAGTAACCAGGTTTTGAAACATATAATGCATATTCTTGATCTTGATTTAAAACAATTAGATATTTCCCAGTTTCCTCATCAGAATTGACAATGGATTCTGTTTTTTCATTATCCAATTTTTTTAGTTCAATTAGAGCCTTTATTGGTGTTTTCGTCACAGCATCATAAACTACTCCTTGCAAATATGAACTTAAAGCCGAAGGGATTATCTCTTTCGGAAGTGTGAATTCTACTAACTCACTTGTCCTTTTGTTGCCATCAATTTGTTCCTTTGAAAAATATCCTTTTGTTCCATCTGATGATACAATCAAAGAAACTTGTTCAGAATGATCATTTATAGGATAGCCTAAATTTGATGGTAATGACCATCCATTTGAATTACGTTCACTTTTAAATAAATCTAATCCACCAAATCCTAAATGTCCATCTGAAGCAAAATAAAGAGATGTACCATTGGAATGTATAAAGGGTGAAATATCATCTTCGACTGTATTTATTTCTTTACCAAGATTTATTGCCGAAGTCCACTGATTATGGTCTGATAAATACGAAACCCATATATCTTTTTTTCCCTGACCTCCTCTACGGTCAGATACAAAATATAATGTTCTTCCATCAGCCGATAAAGAAGGTTGAGATTCCCAATCTCTTGAATTAATATTAGGTCCCAAATTCTGAGGTTTTGACCATTTATCTCCTACTTTTTTTGTAATAAATAAATCACAACTACCATAACCCATTCTATCTCTTGTAGATTCACATGAAGTAAAGATCATTATCGTTCCATCAGCGGAAATTGAACACGTTCCTTCATTATATCGTGTATTCAGCTCTTCAATTGCTACAGGTTCAGACCATTCATTATTAAAAAAAGTGACTTTATAAATGTCTTCTCCTTCTGCTTTACCTCTTGTGGTAAAATACAATTCCTCTCCATTTGCTGTAATTGCAGGAAAATATTGTTGCTCCTTTTGATTGACTTTATTACCTAATGAATTTGGTGAATAAGGCAATTTATTATCCATATTCTGAAGAGCATAGTTAGAAGATGCTATAATTTTATTCGCTGATCTAATCTCTCTATATTTTCTATTAGAAGGATTAAAGTTTAAAAAATTCTGTGCGAATTGTATTGCTTCCTTATAATTACCTAATGACCATTCATACTCTGCAAGAGATAAATGTGCCAACATGAATTTGGATTGATCATCACAACAATTCATTAATTTTCTATAAAGTGCTCTAGCTTGATTATAATCTTTTTCAAGGATATTTAAGTAAGCCAATAAGTAATAACTATCTCCATTTGTCGTATCTGCTTCGATTGACTTCTGCAAATATGATTTTGCATCAACAAAGTTTCTTTCACTAATTGCTTTCTCTCCTTTCTCATATAATTTCTTTGATTTTGAATTCTGAGCGAAAGAAAATGTAGATAAAAAAATTAGTAGTGTAATTAAAAAAAATATCCTCATCTGATTATGTAAAAAGTTTTTCTGCCATTTCCGCTACAGTACCAACAGGTATAACCTTCATCTTATATTTCTTAATGTCTAGACCTTTAATGTTATATTTTGAAATATACATCTCTTTAAAACCAAGTTTTTCGGCTTCGACAATTCTATTTTCAATTCTAGAAACAGCCCTAACTTCACCACCCAAACCTACTTCTGCTGCTAGACATGTCGTAGATTCTATTGAGATATCTTCAAAAGATGAAATTAAAGAAGCAACTACTGCTAAATCAATTGCAGGATCTTCTACTCTTAATCCTCCTGCAACATTTAGAAATACATCAGAAAAGTTTAATTTATAACCACTTCTCTTTTCTAAAACCGCCAGAAGCATATTTAATCGTTTAGCATCATACCCTGTTGGGCTTCTTTGAGGGTTTCCATATACTGAAGGTGTAACGAGAGATTGAATCTCAACTAATAATGGTCTATTACCTTCCATAACCGTACCAATAGCTATACCGCTCAATCCATCATCTCTTTGAGATAACAGTATTTCAGAAGGATTACTTACTTCTCTCAATCCACTTGCAATCATTTCGTAGATCCCTAATTCAGATGTAGATCCAAATCTATTTTTAACGGTACGAAGGATTCTATACGTCATATGACGATCCCCTTCAAATTGAAGCACTGTATCAACCATATGCTCAAGTACTTTAGGCCCTGCTAAACTTCCTTCCTTTGTAATATGACCAATCATTAATACAGGAGTACCAGTATCTTTTGCAAAACGTATCATTTCTGCAGCACATTCTTTCACTTGAGAAACACTACCTGCTGCTGCTTCTAAAAATGGAGAAACTAATGTTTGAATGGAATCTACTACCATGACATCAGGAGTCATTTTTTCGACATGTGTGAAAATTTTAGAGGTGTCTGTTTCAGTTAGAACATACGTTTCTTTAGATGAATAAGGTAATCTTTCAGCTCTCTGTCTAATTTGTTGCCCACTTTCCTCTCCTGATACATATAACACTTGTTTATCTTTCAAAGATAAAGCAATTTGTAACATCAAAGTAGATTTCCCAATACCAGGCTCACCCCCAATCATAACTGCTGATCCATGTACAATTCCACCTCCTAAAACACGGTTTAATTCTTCGTCTTGCGTTACAATTCTACCTTCTTTTTCAAATTTAACTTCATTAATTTTGATTGGCTTTGCGGTTTCTTGTTTAGCATTTACATATCCTCCAGACCTATCAGTTGAAGATGACATTTTCCAACTACCTTTCTTAGGCGTTTCATCTTGAATAATTTCTTCCACAAAAGAGTTCCACTCATTACATGATGGACATTTCCCTTGCCATTTTGGAGATTCAAACCCACAACTTTGACAAAAATATGCTGATTTTACCTTCTTCGCCATTTCAGTATTTTATTTTAAAATAAATAGTTTGAAACTACTTACTATGTATGTTAAGCTTAATTTTTCACTTAAAGTATTAGTGCTTTAAGTATGTTTTTATGAAAAAAATTATATTCCTGTACGATAATATGCATAAATAAGGTAAATTCGATATTACAGACCTATTTTTTCAACATAGATTTTTTTGATCTAAGATAATTTTGATAGAAAGATGCTAGAATTAGTTACATATTCTAAAAATGACCCTCTTTTATTTACACAGGTTGCCTTTTGGGTACTCTTTGGTGCGATCATTATTACCTATCAATTTATTTATAAGAATATTACTGCTAGAAACTACCTTCTATTAGCGGCAAGTATGTTCTTTTATTATAAGTCTAGTGGCTTCTATTTTATTTTATTGATTTTCTCAACTATTGTTGATTTTTACATTGGCAATGCCATATTCAATTCTACAGATAAGCAAAGGAGAAAAAAACTCGTATTCTTAAGTGCTTTTATTAATCTCAGTTTATTAGCTTATTTTAAGTACACTTTTTTCTTTACTGAAGGATTAAATGAGTTATTTGGATTCCATATTGAATCTGAAAATTACCTTGCTGTTTTCGTCAATTCAATTTTTGGTACAGCAATGGACACGTCCAATATTTTCTTACCAATTGGGATATCATTTTATACATTTCAAACGATAAGTTACTCCGTAGATATTTATAGAGGCGATATAAAACCTGTGGATTCAATTTGGGATTTTGCACTATTCGTTAGTTTTTTTCCTCAACTTGTCGCTGGCCCAATTGTTAGAGCATCTGAATTTATTCCTCAAATATATAATGCTTATAAAGTTCGTGAAAGTGAATTTGGACATGCTTTATTCCTAATTATTGGTGGTCTTGTAAAAAAGATTCTGATATCAGATTATATCTCAATCAATTTTGTAGATCGTATTTTTGAATCTCCTTGGTCTTATTCAGGTTTTGAAAATTTAATGGCTGCTTATGGGTATGCTATTCAAATTTATTGCGACTTTTCAGGGTACACAGATATAGCAATTGGTGTAGCAGTTTTACTTGGATTTAAACTCCCGTTAAATTTCAATTCTCCTTATAAAGCCTTAGATATTACTGATTTTTGGAGAAGGTGGCACATCTCTCTTTCTTCTTTTCTAAGAGACTATCTATATATTCCATTAGGTGGAAACCGAAAAGGAAAAATTAGAACTTATATAAACTTAATCATAACCATGCTATTAGGTGGGTTGTGGCATGGTGCACATTTCAGATTTATTATATGGGGCGCTTTACACGGATTTGGATTAGCCATTCATAAAGTCTGGAAAGAAAATACCAAAGGTAGAATTCCTCAAAATAACTATACAAAGTATATTTCAGGTTTTATCACCTTTCATTTTATTTGTTTTGCTTGGATCTACTTCCGTGCTGAAGACATGCAACATGCTTCTAGTATGATTTCTCAGATTACAACAAATATTGATTTATCAATTGCAATGGAAGTCATTGTAGCCTATCGTTTAGTTTTTTCAATTATGCTATTAGGATTTGTAATACACTGGATTCCTCAAAAATGGAAAGATACTGTTGCTATAGAGTTTATTGCTATGCCTGACTTCGCAAAAGCTAGCTTCTTATTTTTTATTGGTTTTGTTCTGTTTCAAAGTAGATCTTCAGATATTCAGCCTTTTATTTATTTTCAGTTCTAAAAACACTTAGTAAGATAATTGTCATGATTGAAGATAAAAGTATGGTTATAGTTAACTTATGCATTACTTCTTGTTCTACAAAAATCAATACACTACATGTACTTACTCCTACTAATATCAAATACATAAAAAGCTGAAATTTCGATATTAATTTTATGTTCTTATTTTTCAATAAATAAGGCCAAACTCCATAAATAAGATAAGAAACTAAAGTGCATATAGCCGCACCTTTTATTCCAAAATAGTGGATCAAAATAATATTTAAAGTAATATTAATTACAGTGATTATGGTAGATAATTTAGATAGAAATGTTGTTTCTTCTTTGTACTCTAAAATTGCATTAGATACAATTGATAACGGTCTGTAATTTATTGCCATAATAAGAAAAATAGCAATTGGATAAATTTCTGTTAGTTGCTTATTTCTAATTAAAAGATCAAAAATTTCTTTTGTCCAAATAGATAGAATTATAGTTCCCAGTAAAAAAAAGAGTATGCTTGAAAATAAGATATTCTTTATTCTTTTGTAATTTTTTGTTTGATATAATTTTACAATAAGAGGTGCTAAAGCAATGTCATATCCTTTACTTAGTTGAAACATTCTGTTTCCAATAGAATTACTTAGATTATATCTACCAATTTGAGTAATAGGCACTCCCATCCATTCAAGAAGAATACGATCTGAAGATTCTAGTATATAGGAAGAAAAATGATAAGGTACTGTTTTTAAACCTTTTACAGATAATACTTTTAATTTAGACCATTTCAAAAATATTGGATGCAATTTCAATTTATAAAAAACATTTACGAAGGTTAATCCCATCATTATTGTCCCCAAACTATTTGCATAAATCCACCCCATGAAACCATAATTTTGGATAACAATGGCGTAATAGTTCATTCCTACTACAAGTAGTCCAACAAGAATTGTTCTGTAAAAAATTGGTTTGGCATTTAAAGTCAAATGATAATAGATAGAACCTATGAATGAAAAAGTGGAACTAAAAAGAATGGGTATACTTGTCCATAGTAAAATTTCTATTTTTAAAGTTCCTACCGAATTAGGTATAACAAACCACAGAACAATATTTTGGAAAAGAAGAAAAGGAATATTCCAATAGATTAATAAACCAAGGATTTTCCTCCAATGCCAGGAATATTTATTGGGGTAATAATAATAAGCGTTTGAAATCTCTACTGTTAATCCTAAAAATTGAAGAATAGCAAAACCTGAAAGTAAAGCGTTAATGACACCATATACACCATAATCTGTAGCAGTTAATTTTGGTGTCAAAATTGGTAACATCAACATATTCACTAATCCAATGATTTGTGGAGCAACACCATAAATGAAACTATTTGATAGGATTTTTTTCAGCATAGAAATTTCATTCAACAAACCATCAAATAAATAGGAATAAAAATTGTATTCAAACTTTTAACTTAATTATTCGTTTCTACACTTATTTAAAATGAAATAGCAGACATTTTTCTAAGAAAATTTAGTAAACGTTATTTTAAGTTCCCTATTTATTCATATTTTTGTTCATTAATTTAGACTTACAAGATGAATAAATCAGCTTATATTACAAAAGAAGGCATGGAATCTCTGCAAAATGAAGTGCATGAGATTTGGGAAGAGAGAAAAGTGGTTACTCAAGCAGTAAGTGACGCTGCCGCAATGGGTGACCGTTCTGAAAATGCTGAATATATTTACGGAAAGAAAAAACTGCGTGAGATTGATGGAAGACTTACCTACTTACGTAGAAGAATTAATACACTTAAAGTATTTGATCAAAAAGTAGACGAAGGCAGAGCAATGTTTAGTGCTTATGTCACTTTTAAGGATCAAACAAATAGAGAAATGACACTGAGACTTGTTGGTCCAGATGAAGCAGATATCAAAAAACAAAGTATCAGTATCGCCTCTCCTATTGGGAAATCTTTATTGAATCAATCTGTTGGGAATACTGTTGAAGTAGTAACACCTGCAGGTAAAAAAATATTTACGATATTAAAGGTTAAATATTAACGTAACCATTATTTTAATTACTATGAACTTATCATCTAATAAAAATTTTTTATTCTTAGTAATCGGACTACTGATTTCTAACTTTACCCTAGCACAAGACTTATATGTTTTACACGTAAGCGGTGACATCCTTAATACAACAAATAATGTCAACATAAAAGTTGGTGACATGATTGCAAAGGACGCCTCACTTACATTTAACTCCACAAATGCAAAAGCCGTTGTAATTGGAAAATCAACTGGTAAAATGTTATTAGATGGTAGTAAAAGTAAAAAATCTGCTACAGGTGAGTTCATGAGTTTGGTTTCTGAGGTACTTTTCCCTATTCAATCAAATAAACAAATGAGTACGCGTAGCGTAACTTTAGAAACTGTTGCAGACATTTCAGATTATTTTAATGGATCTCCATATGTTTTCATTACAGATTCAATAATTCTAGAAATTAACAAGACGAAATATCCACTAAGTGAGGAAAGTCAAATGGCTTTAAGATTTACTTCAGGTGAAGATGTATACAACCGTTGGATTCCAAATTATGGTGACAATAGATTATTAATTGAAAAAGACATTATCTTTGAAGGTGCTGATCGTAAATCAATTGAAACAGTAGATGTTTATTATGTTGTTAAAGAATCTAGAAAAATAGATCATATTGGTAGTTTCGATCCAATTTTCGTAGATGAAAGCCAATTGAAAGAAGAATTGACTTCTTTGAAATTTTTCTTAGAAACTAATCAAGAAGTAAAGGGTACTGAAATTGAAAATGAACTTTATCAATATGTCTTAGATATCTATGGACAGACTGATTTTAACATGTTCAATGAATGGATCAAAGAAGAAGGGATTATTTAATTAATTAATAACCCTTTAAGAAGAGCAAGGCATTATTATTGTCTTGCTTTTTTTATGATTTTTTATTTTTTAATTATTTACTATGACTTCCAAAAAGACAAACAATCGATTGATTTTTAGGATGCAGAAGAACAAATTTCTCATGTGGGGAATTTCTTCATTCAATGCAATGATAATGATGATCGGTTTACTTTTCTATATGACTATCGTATATGTCATGCCCGATGAGATTCTTTTAATTGAGTTAATGTCAGCTACTAAAAATGCTCTATTCAAAGCTGAAGAAAAACCATCAAAAGATAGATTTTTATTTGTCAATTGCTCATGGGAAAAAGACCTTACTGCAAAAGTAGATACAAATGATTTTGTAATTGGTAATGTTGATATCACAAACAGAAAGTCTGTGACTAAATTTCTTCAAATTCTTAATCAAAAACCTGACAATCACGAATTCCTACTTGTCGATATCCGTTTTTATGATAAATCAGAGGATGACAGCTTAATGGAAGCTGAATTTCAAAAGGCAAAAAATACAATTGTATCTTATCATAAAGGTAAAAATAATGAACCCCACTATCCTGTAGTTGATGTTCCTCTAGGATTATCTGATTTACAAGTTCAAGAATTAAATCATGAAGAAACAATTACTTTAAAATATCATCTTATGCAAGGTGATTCTTTAAAGACAACACCCCTACTAATTGCTGAGCAAATTTATGGCGACACTTTAGAAAGAGGCTATTTTTTCAGTAAATTCAGAGATAATTACATGCTTAATGGATATATCTTAGATTATCCAATTCGTCCATACGACTTGTTTGTAGCTAACAACTACACTTATATACAAATGCACGAATTACTAAATATGCCACCATTCTTAGTTGAGGAATTTACAAAAGATAGAATTATCGTTTTAGGTGATTTTGAAGATCGAGATATTCATAAAACTATTTATGGGTTTATGCCGGGTCCACTTATCCTAACTAATGCTTTCATCACACTTGAAAAAGGCTATAATAAAATCACATTAGGCTTCTTTATATTTATTTTCTTATGCTTTACTTATATATCTCATAAGGCATTAACTTTTAAAGATCCTATTACTGTCTTTATGAATAAGTTTTTTGCGTCAGATCATTTCTTAGTAGAACTTTTACAAGATTCATTATTCTATCTTGTCTACTTTGCTGTTATGTCTATTATATCATATACACTATTTAATATTCACCTAACAGTTCTTATTCTATCATTCTATATGTATGCTTTAGAACAAGGGTTATTATTCTACAAAGAGTGGATTGAAGAAAAAGACGCTGAAGACGAAAAGAAATTAACTGAACCTGAACTTCAGGAATAAAAATTCAACTTAAAGTAATTAAGATCATACAATTTTAATGAAATAAGATCGTATTTTAGGGCATGCTTTTATTCAATTATAAAGGCATGCCATTTTTTAATAAAGAAATTAACAAACTTAAAAATTAAGGATGCATACTCAATTTAAAAAAGTAGCAATGATTGCCCATGATGGCAAGAAAGCAGATATGGTAGGTTTCTTCAAGGACCATATGGATATTTTACAAGGAATGAGCATTGTTGCTACAGGCACTACAGGTAGCCATTTAAAAAAAGCTGGTTTAGAAGTAGACTGTAAATTATCTGGACCTAAAGGTGGTGATGCTCAAATTGCAGCATTAGTAGCTGAAGGTGATGTAGATGCTGTATTTTTCTTTAGAGATCCTCTTGGAAAACATCCACATGAACCAGACGTGCAAATGCTTATGAGAGTTTGTGATTTATACGATGTACCATTAGCAACAAATCCTTCTTCAGGACATTTATTAATGGAAGGAATAAGAGATTTTTTAAATAAGTAATTACTACTTATTAGACATAAAAAAAGCAATCAATTTCATAAATTGATTGCTTTTTTGACTTTAGAAAAAATTATTTTTTCCTACCACCTAGACGGCTTCTTAAAGATCCTTTCTTTTTTCCTTTCATTTTATTGCCCATGCCAGGAATTCCTGACATTTTGTTCACTTTCTTCATCATCTTACGCATCTCTTCGAATTGTTTGATCAAGTTATTCACTTGTTGTACTGAAGTACCTGAACCATTAGCTAAACGCTTCTTACGAGACTGGTTTAAGCTATCTGGATTCATTCTTTCGTAAGGAGTCATTGATTGGATGATCGCTTCTACTGGCTTAAATGCATCTGAATCAATTTCTTGATCTTTCACCATTTTATTTAAACCTGGAACCATTCCAATCAAATCTTTCAAATCACCCATCTTTTTGATGTGTTGGATTTGAGATAACAAGTCATTAAAATCAAATTGGTTTTTACGTAGTTTCTTGTTTAATCTTCTAGCCTCTTCTTCATCAAATGCTTGCTGAGCTCTTTCTACTAATGAAACAACGTCACCCATACCAAGGATACGTTGAGCCATACGATCAGGATAGAACTCATCTAATGTATTTTCTAATTTCTCTCCAGTTGAGATGAACTTGATTGGTTTGTCAACTACTCTACGAATAGAAAGAGCTGCACCACCACGAGTATCACCATCTAACTTTGTTAGAACAACACCGTCAAAATCTAGACGGTCATTAAAGGTCTTAGCAGTGTTAACCGCATCTTGACCAGTCATTGAGTCTACTACAAATAAAGTTTCAGAAGGATTTAAAGCTGCTTTCACTGCTTCAATCTCTGCCATCATTTGTTCATCTACAGCTAAACGACCAGCTGTATCGACTACAACGATACTTTTACCATTAGCTTTTGCGTGCTTTACAGCATTTTGAGCAATTTCAACTGGATTTTTGTTTTCACGTTCAGTGTAAACATCCACACCAATTTGTTCACCTAATGTTTCCAACTGATCAATAGCGGCAGGTCTGTAAACATCAGCTGCTACTAATAATACTTGTTGGCCTTGTTTTTTTAATCTCGAACCTAACTTACCTGTAAAAGTAGTTTTACCCGAACCTTGTAAACCTGAAATCAAAACTGTAGCAGGATTTCCTTGTGGAGTGAATGCAACCATTTCGCCACCCATCAATTCTGTTAACTTATCACTTACAATTTTTGTAAATAATTGACCTGGTTTTACATCGATAAGAATATTTTCTCCTAAAGCTTGCTCACGAATTTCGTTCGTAATTTCTTTAGCTACTTTAAAGTTTACGTCGGCTTCTAGTAAAGCTCGACGAATCTCTTTTACAGTTGATGCAACGTTAATTTCACTGATTGATCCTTCACCTTTTAAGTTTTTAATGGCACGATCAATCCTGTTACTAAGATTATCAAACATATATATTATGAATTCCTTGTATGAATACTATTTCTCATTAATGTGCAAAAATAAAATTTAAAGCTATCAATTACAATAAATCCTTTAGATGAATAGTGATTATTTTGAATTAAATGCCCTAAAAAAATGGAATAAATTACTATTTCTCTAACTATTAGGACATTACAAATTATATAATTTTAAAATTATTGCTTAAATTATAATCCCCTGGTTCTTTAAAATAAATTAAAATCAATGTTTTATTATAAATAAGGCACTGATGTAGAAAAAAATAGCCCTTTATCTCATGAAAAAGTGAAAAATATCCCCTCATTACATAAGAAAATTGTGTCTTTTAAAGTTATAGTATATATCAGATAAAATTTATGGCCTTTTCTAAATAAAATATACCTAAAGGCGATAATATTAATACGATTTTTATGCGTCACATCTATAATAATATAGTTTCAAACAAATCATTAAAATCTTTAGAAAAGATCTTTATTTCTGTATGCCGAAATAGTATCTTTTTTTCTTTACTCCTTATCACTTTATCAATTTCAATAAACACTTTCGCTCAAGATATTGAACAGCTAAAGAAACAAGCTAAATTCAACAATGATCCTAATGCTTGGTATCAACTTGGGCAAATCTATGAAAAGGGTGAGATTGAAAAAGTGAACATTAAAAAGGCAATTCAATATTATGAAAAAGCTGCTTTACAAGGACATCCTGAAGCTGCTTTACAACTTGCTTTAATCAAAGAAGATAAAAAAGAATATGCCGAAGCCATTAAACTTTTTGATATTGCTTCAAAAGGAAAGATTGGTAAAGCACATTTCAAACTTGGTAATTATTATAGTGATGGTAAATATATATCAAAAGATACAAATAGAGCAATATATCATTATTTAAGGGCATGGAATGAAAATATTAACGGTACTGACGAAATATTAGGAAAACTAAATATTGAAAATTACAGGAATAAAGATAATGACATTATTTGTCAGAAATACTTAGGTAATAATGGAAATCCTCAATCTAAATATGCCTTAGGAATGGCCTATAAAACTGGTAATGAAGTCCCAAAAGATTTAAATAAAAGTTTTACACTTCTTCAGGAAGCTGCAGATGACGGAAATGACAATGCCCAATATCAAACTGCTTTATTTTATAAAGAAGGGTTATTGAGTAATAAAGATACAGAGAAAGCTATTTATTATTTATTAAAATCTGCAATACAAGGAAATCAACCTGCCATAGAATTGTTATCAACAATGGACGTAAAAACTTTTGCCTCTTCTGATAACATGGATTACTTAGTCTATAAAGCTTCAATTTTGAATGATGCAGAAGCTCAATTCTCATTATTTGAATATTATAATACCAAGAGTAATCCTTCTGAAAATGATTTATTAAAAAAGATTGAATATTGTCAAAGATCAGCTTTACAAGATTACCAACCTGCTATGATAGCATTATCAGATCAATACATTAATGGAATTCCTCCTTTACAAAAAAGTGCTTCTTCTGCTTTTAAATGGAGAAGACAAGCTGCATATGTAGGTTCTGATTCTGCTGAGTATTTATTAGGAAATATGTATGCTATTGGTGAAGGTGTTGCTAAAAGCGAAGAGATTGCAATAAAATGGTATATGAAAGCCGCTAACCATGGTGTTGTATCTGCTAAAGTTGCATTACAACAATATGACATCTCAAAATACCTTGATAAAAGTGATTTGGAATATGCCACCTATCTAGCAAAAGAAGGTGACCTTGAAGCACAACTAATGCTTGGAAAATATTATTTCAATAAAAATAAAGTAGCTGCAATTAATTGGTTAAATAAGGCTGGTGAACAAAAATCAGCTGAAGCTCAATTATATTTAGGTGACATCTACAAAGAAGGGAAATGTCAAACAATGCCTGATTTGGAACGTGCTGAAAGTCACTATAAAGAAGCTATTGCTCTTGGGAATCAAGATGCATACCTAAGAATGGCTCAATTATATGCTGATAGAGACAGTAATACCATCAAGTCTGAAAATGCTGAAACTGCAGAGGCAATCACATATGCAAGTCAATATATGACGAGATCTATCGCTCTAAATAGCAACAATACAGATACAAATCCTGAAGCTTATCTTGTTATTGCAGATGTTCAATATAAGGAAGAGAAATTTATTGAAGCAATTAAGCAATATGACTTATACATTAAAAGTTTTGATGAAGCATCTGGTAATCATAAAGAATTTATTGAAGTATTAAATAAACAAGCTCAATCTTATGCAGAAATTGATGAAATAAATAGTGCCTTATTACAAATTGATATTGCTCTAGCTAAATCTGATGATTTCAGCCAATTGAAAGGGTTTAAAAAAGATTACTCAGAAATAAAAGGAGAATTATTTTATACACAAGCAAAACTCTACTTTAAAAAAGGAGATAAATACAAAGCTTGTAATGTCTTTCAGAAAGCAAAAGCTCTCGGCATTAAGATTGAATCGAAGTTTGAAGATCTTTGTATGAATTAATCTAAAATAAAAAAAGCCTCAGAAATGAGGCTTTTTTTATTGAACTCTTAATACTGCAACTCCATCTTGTGGATTAGAATGAGTTCCTATGGTTGAATATCTTGGATCTAATAAAAATACTCGATCCTCATAATTCCCTCCCAATTGAGGGTTGTGTAATGAATCTATGAGTAATGTAGTTACAAGTGAAGAAATATCTCCATAGATCACACCTTTTGGTGTAACCAATTCTGCGGTTCCTTTTTCAATAGTTGAACTTAATTCAAACCCAAGAAGATTTTCAAAGTCACCATGTATACTTAAAGAATCACCAATTGCAAAAGGCTCACCTGTTTTAGTTGCATAAATATCTTCATTTAACTCGCTAATATGGGAGATGTAAAATTCATTCCATTTAATGGCTCCTATTGTCAATGAATCATCACCTACAAAAGGAGGTTGTTCTTCATTGCTATTTGTAATTGCAAAAATCTGTTGACTAACTTCATCATAAGATAAATTATATTTAATTATGGTTGCTGAATCTAGTCTAAGGTCATTATAAATATAATTTGCCCATTGTAACTCACCTCCTACGAATGAGCTTCTTAACGTATTAATATTTGTCCTTAAATTTGCATCATATAATATTTCTTCATCTGATAGTGTCTTTTTATTAATCAGCTCAGATAATTGTTGTTGTGTTAATAATGGTGGAGCATCAACTGACGAACCTTCATAGTAATAAGCAACAACTCCTGTGCTTGTGATTGGGTCTTCAATACCTGGAATTTCAAAAGTTGTTACAATTTCTAAATCAAATTCTGATGGAACTCCTTCAATAGCAGGATCTAGTTCTATTTTAATATATCCATAATCTTTTGCAAACCATATTTCTTTAAATCCATTAAAATCAAAACCTAGACTAGCTGCTTTTGTAGCATTAAAAACATACACATCATCATAGGATACATAATTCACTGTTTTGGATTCTAAAGTCATATATTTACTGTACAATTGATCATAAATGCCATTCAAATCACAGTAAAAGTATATATTAGGATCTGATGTAGTTATTTCAAATCTTGCTCTTGGCACTCCAGAACTTCCTTTCATCTCTACATTCGCATTCTCAAGGATAGATTTACCAGTTAAACTCATATTTGAAGTTCCAATAACATTAACTCTATCTTGAGGTCTATATTTATCATCCTCTTCTTCGTTTGTTTGACTATTGATATCGATAGCAGTTGGCGCTGCTGAATTTTCAGAATAGTTAAATGTAGAATTAAAGTTATCAGGAGTTGTATAAACATATGCCTGATCAATACCTACTAAATGTCTTAACTGATCTTTAGTTAATTGATTTGTCCCTTCTGGTTCTTTGTCACAAGAAACAAAAAAGAGAATTGACAGAATAAAAAGGTATGATAAATTATATTTCATGAATTATTAAAAAATCAAATTTTGTAATCAACAATAGATAAACGGTTGAATACAAACTTCGTTAGATATTTATTTTAAACAAATCATTTAATATAAATTTTCATTATTGAGCAATAAAAAAGGAGATGAACTGAATCATCTCCTTTAAATCTATTTTTCTTCTAATTTTCCATCTGCATGTAAGGCAAACCTACCTCTATTTTTATCATGTACCATTTCTTGTTGCTCCCAAGGCCAACAACCAAATTCTGTTCTTTGATAATCGTCAAAAGCCTGTTGTAATTCTTCTTTAGTGTTCATCACAAATGGACCATGCTGAGCAACAGACTCATTGATAGGGACACCTTGTAGAAGAAGTACATAAGTATCAGTGTCACCAGCTTTAACAGTTATATTTTCTTCAGGATTTAGATGAAAAAGACTGTTTACATCTACCTCTTTATCTTCAACTGTCACATTCTTTCCTCTGTAAAAGTAAAGGACTCTATTCACATCTCCAGTCTCAGTAGGAATCTGCCATTCTGAATTTGGAGATAATTTCACTCTCCAAATTGCAACTTTATGGTCTTCTTGATTGGCCCAAGAATTTGGAGTAGGTCTTAATGGAGTGTTATTATGGTATTCTCCTGCTACAATTTTTACCTCTATTGGATTTCCATTAACATCTTCTTCTTTGACTATTGGAATATCCTCATGCCATAACATCTTATAATGAGGTGTAACCATTTTATCTTTCTTTGGTAAATTCAACCAAATTTGAAATAACTCTAATGGATTACCTTTGTCTGTATTCACCATTGGAAACATTTCAGAATGTTGAACACCTGCTCCAGCTGTCATCCATTGAACATCACCTTCTCCAAATCTACCTGCCGACCCTAATGAATCCGAATGATCTGCCAATCCTTCCTCAATAATTGTAACAGTTTCAAATCCCCTATGTGGGTGGTATGGAAAACCAGGTATTTTTTTACCATGATACATACTATACCCATCTTTCCCAGAAAAATCCGAACCTATATTTCTACCACTTAATGAAGCATTAATTGATAAATCTTCATTGCCACTAGGATAATTATCTCTATGATGTGCTGTAAATAAAAATGGATCTAAAGTAGGCCATTGTGCTCCAATTGGCTGAACAGTATATATTTTATTACACATTATATTATTAATTATTGTCTATACGTTATTTGTTTAAACAAATATAATAATAAAATTAAATAATTCCAAATTTTCTATTGGCTCACATTTTTATTTAACCTACCATAACATGAGCCTCGGGATATTGGAATTTATTTGTTTGAACAGTCGAACTTAAGGCTAAGGCTAGCGTAAGTGTACCTACTCTACCAATATACATGGATAGTATAATTATAACTTTTCCAATGGAAGATAGTTCTCCAGTTATACCCATGCTTAAACCAGCTGTTCCAAATGCAGAGATTTGTTCAAAAACTAAGGGAAGAATATCAATATTAGGATTATCTAACTCCGTAATCGTTAAGATAAAGATAGCTACAATATTGTATGTTGCTGCAAACATAAAGATTGAGTATGACCTTTTGATATTATCATTACTAATAGTTCTTTTTCTTACAACTATCCTTTCTTGACCTCTGATAATGCCTATTGATGATAATAATAAAACATAGAACGTACTACTTTTAATACCTCCACCTGTTGAACCTGGAGCAGCACCAATAAACATTAGGAATATCATAACGATGATGGTCGAAGGCTTCATACTCCCAAAATCCATTGAATTAAAACCTGCAGTACGTGTCGTTACAGATTGGAAAAAAGAAGCTATTAATGACTCAATTAATGTCCTATCTTCTCTTAGTTCATCAATTTCTAAAAAGAAAACGGCAACCATTCCAATTAGAATTAAAATAAAAGTGGAATAAAGAGATATAGAAGTACCAATTGAAAATTTCTTCCACGGATTTTTTATTCTTTCAAGGATTTTTTTTGGAGAAAAAATTTCTTCGATAGTAGTAAAACCAAAGCTTCCAAATATGATTATTATTCCAATTACCATATGTAATCCATACATATGTCTTAAATCAACATACATTCCTGGAGTATTAAATTGGGTAGTTTCAGAAGACTTTATATAGGTATTCAAACTATCTGGAAATAAACTAAATCCTGCATTACAAAATGCTGAAATTGAATGAAAGATAGAATAAAATATCTTTTGGAATAAATTGTTAAAAACTAATGCATCATCCCAAGAAAAAAAGATAAATACTGATCCTAATGCTTCTATTAATAATGTTAGAAAAATAACTTTTCGTAGTAAACCTGTTGCTGAAGACAAATCTTCACTACTCAACACGTCTTGGATAATTGTCTTATGTTTCAAACTCACACCTTTTGAAAGGAATGTTGCAAAGAAAGTTGCAAAAGAGACAATACCTATCCCCCCCAATTGAGCTAAAAAAAGAATTACTAATTGTCCTTTAAAAGTAAAGTACTGCCCTGTATCGACAACAGCTAAACCGGTTACACATGAAGCACTTACTGAGGTAAATAAAGCATCAAGAAAAGGCATACTTTCATCGATTCCAATTGAACAAGCTGGCAACATTAGACCAAATGTTCCAAAAAGAATTAACAGTATAAAACTAAAAATGAATGTTGTGGAAGGCTTTACCTTAAGTTCTGAAAGTGTAGAAGAACTCTTTGTTATTTCTATACATACAAGAACGAATACGAAAAAATATAGTGTATTGACGTATTCTAAAAATGGATTACTAGACCAGAAACTAGCTAAAATTTCCTCTAAAAGTCTTATCCCAAAAAAGTAATGAAAAAGTCCATTAAAGGCAATAAAGAAAATGAATGTCCCTTCTACAAAGGTTGATTTTAAAAAAGTAAAACGATGACTTGAAAAGATGAATCTTAGTAAATAAGAAATACTTGATACTAAAAAAATAACATCTAAAAAAGATAGTAAAATTCTTAGATCCTCTTCTTTGATAAAGAAACCATAATAATAAATCAATAAAACTACTGCAAATAAACTATTGATAACAGATGCTACCCTTTCGTACTTATAAACAGACAGTTGATACTTTAGCAGCCATTGATTTATGAAGTCATTCGTATTTGAACCCATATAAGATTAATAGTTATAGAGATCAAATATAACAACTATAAAGAAATGAATATCGAAAATCTTGAAAAATCTATGGAATATCGATGTATTTGTGTGTTTGTAAAGATAATTGCCACTCAGGATTCTCTTTTACAAATTCAACAATTAGAGGTGTAATCTTATCTCTTTTTGACCATTCTGGCTGAATATATAATTTACAACTAGAAGTCAATTTTTCAGAAAGCTCTAAAGCCCATTTAAAATCAGCTTTATTATAAACTACGACCTTAAATTCATTTGCCGCTTGATACACTTCTTCAACGGGTAATTTGAACTTTTTAGGAGATAAACAGATATAATCCAAATCGCCACTTAGTGGATGAGCACCTGAAGTCTCAATGTTAATTTGGAATCCTTCTTCTTTTAAACGCTTAGTTAGAGGACCTAACTCATGCATTAATGGTTCACCACCTGTGATTATTGCTAATCGTCCAGGATGAGCTTTTGCATCTTCAACTATTTCTTCAACATCTAATACAGGATGTTTATCTTGTTCCCAAGATTCTTTCACATCACACCAAACACACCCTACATCACAACCCGCCAAACGGATAAAATAAGCAGCATGCCCTGTAAATCTACCTTCTCCCTGAATTGTATAAAAAGCTTCCATAACTGGAAGCGAAAGACCTTTCTCGACTCTTTCTTTTGTTGAATACTCTAAATGCTTAACCATTAAATGTCCTTTTTAGTATATGTATTAAAAAGTCCTTCAAGGGGTGAGGGAACCCTTGAAGGACTCGAAATGCAAATTTCGTAAAAAAAATGCAATTTTAAACGTTTATATTGTTTCCTTAACAGTTTTTCTTTTAACAGATTCTAATGTGTTCATTAACAGAGAAACAACCGTCATTGGTCCTACTCCTCCTGGAACAGGTGTAATCCAACTTGCTTTTTCACTTACTTCGTCAAACTTCACATCACCTTTTAATGAAAAACCTGATTTTTTTGAGGAATCTTCAATTCTAGTGATACCCACATCGATTACAACTGCTCCTTCTTTTACCATTTCAGCAGTTACAAATTCTGCTTTTCCTAATGCTACTATCAGAATATCAGCTTGAAGACATTCTTCTTTCAAATTTTGTGTTCTACTATGTGTCAATGTAACAGTACAGTTTCCTACTTTACTGTTTCTAGACATTAATAAACTCATAGGAGTACCCACAATATGAGAGCGTCCTACTATAACACACTTCTTTCCAGATGTCTCGATATTGTATCGATCTAATAATTGTACAATACCATAAGGTGTTGCAGGTAAAAATGTAGGTAATCCTAACATCATTTTACCCAAGTTAGCCGGATGAAATCCATCAACGTCTTTCTTCGGGTCAATTGCTTCTGTGACTTTCGTCTCGTCAATATGTTTTGGAAGTGGTAATTGAACGATAAAGCCATCAATGTCATCGTTATTATTTAATTCATCGATTGCGTTTAAAAGTTCTTCCTCTGAAATATCAGCATCAAACTTGCACAATGTTGAATCAAATCCAACTTGTTCGCAAGATTTTACTTTATGATTAACATAAGTTCTACTTGCCCCGTCTTCACCAACTAAAATAGCGGCTAAATGTGGTTTCTTGCCTCCTTCGGCAGTCAGTTTTCTTACTTCTTCAGCAATTTCTTCTTTAATCGCATTTGAAGTCGCTTTTCCGTCAATTAGTTGCATGGAATTGTCTGAGATTATTCTAAAAAATTTTATTAGACACGTAAAAATAGTGACTTTCGTCTCTTTTTTATACAAATTGTCCTATTTTTTATTTGTAAACATTATTTTTTTTCAAAATAATCCCTTTTTAAACCTTAAGGAGAATGATCCACTTTATAGATTGTCATATAAGTAGCTTCATTTTCTTTCTTATTAATTAAGGTAGTTTTTATTGTATTAATTTTTGGCTTTGAATGAGTAACGACCTCTTTTACTGAGGAATCACTTTCCTTTCTAAAAAGAATAAATGGTAATAGCACAAAAATAATTGTACTTCCTAGATATAATATAGTTTCTAGGATAGCTAAGCATATGTTTGGGTAGAAGAAAATAAATAGACTCAACCCAACTAAAAGGGTCATATAAAAAATGGATAATTTTTTCATTGTTTTAATTTTTGATGTTTTTGTTTTTGAAATTTGACTTTGATATAAAATTGTTGTTTTACTTCCTCGACTGAAGGAAGATCATGTTTGAAAATTGATGTCATATCAATTAAAATTTAAAGTGTGAAACATAAAAAAGGTCTTAATGCATGAAGCAATAAGACCTTTTCGAAAATATATTATTCAAAAATAGCTTCATATAATAACCACCTCTTCTCTGCTTTCGCAAAGAGAAATTCTTTGTGGTGTATAAAAATGTACTGCTATCTTTTTCATAATTTCTTTATTTTGACACGAAAGTATTTAACATATTTTTAAGAATGAATATAAATAGACTTTATCTACTTTCGATATTTATCATTTAATCCTATTCCCTCTTTAATCATTGGAATTATCTTTTCTATTCTTGCTAAACGTGTTGCCTCTCTTTTTGCAGTAGCAATATGTTCGCCATATTCTCTCTTTTTTGTCAAGGATAAAGCCTTAAAAGCAGTTTCTAATTCTTTATCTTTTACAAAAGCATCTACTAATTCATTAGGAAGGATTAATGGCTTAGGCGTTCTATCTATTTCAACAACTTTTCCTTCCTTTTGATTTTGAATTGCTTCCTGAACATAACTTTTAATAGCTTCTGTTTGTTCTTTTAATTCTTCAATTGAAGCAAACCTCCATTGTCTCAGCGCTTTTGTTTTATCTTCTTGAGCATTGATTAAAACATTATTTTTGTCTTTTAATATTGCTCCATGATGAAACCACAATCCAACATAAGACTTAAAAGATGCCATTCCAATTACATTCTTTTCATTAATCATATAGATTGGAGCACCCCATTTTACGCCTTCCTCTAATTCAGTTTCTACAAGGATACTTCGTAAATAATTTAAAGCCTCTCTCCATTGTTCTGAAGCTAAGATATAGTCTTCTACCGGATTATATTTTTTCATAGTGTTTGTCAATTTTATTACACCAATAATTTAAATTTTTTTTTGGAGAATTCTACTATTACATTGTAATGAAAAATAATATTTAATTAGATAGAAAACATATAAGAGACTCTTCTCAAATACCTCATATCAATAGGAAATCAAGTTTTGAATCAAAATAACAAGAAAATTGAAACTTTTTAAACCTTTTTTCAATTCAAAATTTATCATATTTAAGTAGAAACAATTAAAAAGCTGAATTAACATGAAATAAACAGTATAATATTCTTTGGCTGGATTGTGAAGATATAAGTCCCTATTTAGCAGCATATGGTGATTCTACTATTGAAACACCTAATATTAGCAGCTTAGCTTAGGAAGGTGTAAGGTATACAAATGTTTATTCAACCGCGGGTGTATGTGCTCCAAGTCGATTTACCTTGGCAACGGGGAAATATCCATCAGGTCAAGGTGCGAATCACATGAGAACGCATAGCAATACCAAGCAAACAAAATTACCAAAGTATGAAGCTGTTCCTGATCCTGAAGTAAAGATGCTAAGTGAACTCATGCGTAAGGGTGGCTATTATTGTACAAATAATTATAAGACAGATTACCAATTTAAGAACCTGTTACAGCTTGGGATGAGAATTCAATGTATGCCCATTGGAAAAATAGAAAACAAGATCAATCCTTTTTTGCTGTATTTAATTTTAATACAACGCATGAGTCAGGGTTATTTGAGCCCTACAAAATGAAAGTGAAAGAACTAAGGCATTATAATGCAGGTGATCGAACTAAAAGATATAATAAGAAAGATACATCATTAACATTTCCTGAACACTTATCAAAAGAGACAGATTTTAATATTCCTCCCTACTTACCAAAAAATGACATTACAAAACATGACTTATGGAAGATGTATAATAATATAGCAGAGATGGACTAACAAGTAGGTAAGATTCTAGATGACCTTGAAAAAGATGGTTTATTGGAAAGTACAATTATCTTTTTTATTATTCTGAACATGGAGGACCTTTACCGAGACAAAAGAGATTGTTGTATGATAGTGGACTTAAAGTTCCATTAATTATTCGTTTCCCAAATCAATTAAATGCTGGTACTGTAGATGATCAATTAATCAGTTTTGTTGATTTTGTTCCTACTACTTTAACACTTACACATCAAGAACTACCCTCTTATTTAGATGGTCGAAATTTTATAGATAGTAAAACAGAGAAAAGGGAATATATTCATGCTGCTGCTGATCGTTTTGATGAAAAAACTGATGCAATTAGGGCTGTAAGAGACCATCAATTTAAATATATAAGAAATTATAGACCTGAACAGGGTTATTATTTATCTATAAAATACAGAGAAAAAATTCCAATGATGAAAGAATTATTGAGAATGAGAGATAATAACGAACTGGATGACATTCAGAGTTTATGGTTTAGAAAAGAGAAGCCTAAGGAGGAATTATTTGATTGTCTAAATGATCCTCATGAACTAAATAATCTAGCTAATGATCCAAAATATGCAAAAAATGTAGAAGAACTCAGCGATGAAATGGATAGATGGATAAAAACTATAGGTGATCAACCAAATCTACCAGAAAGAAAACTCATTGCACAGCTTTGGAATAATGCACCAGAAAAACCGACAACTGATACTCCTAAAATAAAAATTAAAGATGGAAGAATACAAATTGAATGTACCACTAAAGGAGCATCAATTGGATATAAATTAGAAAGTAATAAAAAGGCTGATAAAAAAGGGAGTGTAAACTGAACGCTGTCTCGTTTTAATTCAGAGTTTAATTTCTTTCTCAGTTCATAATTAAGTTTCTTTTTTCAAGAAGAACAACTTTTATGATACATTTTAAAAGTGATA